>NZ_JBIAXM010000022.1:0-154556 GCF_042896695.1 Streptomyces sp. NPDC001270
GTCGATGAGGGGGAGGCCGCTTTCCGGGCGATGGAGAAGCGTGCGGTGCGTACCGCGCTCGCCGGGTACGAGGGTGTACTCGCGTTGGGCGGTGGTGCGGTTCTCGACGCGGACACCCGTGCCCTGCTCTCGGGCCACCGGGTGGTCTATCTGTCGATGGACGTGGAGGAGGCGGTCAGGCGGACGGGTCTGAACGTGGCCCGGCCGCTGCTGGCGGTCAATCCGCGTCGGCAGTGGCGTGAGTTGATGGAGGCGCGGCGGCACCTGTACGAGGAGGTCGCCGTGGCGGTGGTGGCGACGGACGGTCGCACACCCGAAGAAGTCACCCAAGCGGTCCTGGACGCACTGGAGTTGAAGGAAGCATGAGTGAGACCCTGACGCGGAT
The DNA here is from genome assembly GCF_042896695.1 of Streptomyces sp. NPDC001270. NCBI lineage: Bacteria > Bacillati > Actinomycetota > Actinomycetes > Kitasatosporales > Streptomycetaceae > Streptomyces > Streptomyces sp. NPDC001270. The sequence goes on from NZ_JBIAXM010000022.1 coordinate 386, forward strand.
CCAGGTCGGTGGCACGGCGGGCAGCGAGCCCTACGAAGTCCTGGTCGGCCGCCGGCTTCTGGGTGAACTGCCCGGGCTGCTGGGGCGGCGGGCCGACCGGGTGGCGGTGATCCACCCCGAGGCGCTGGACCAGACCGGTGAGGCGGTCCGCGCCGACCTGGCCGAACAGGGCTACGAGACGGTCGCCATCCAGGTGCCGAACGCCGAAGAGGCCAAGACCGCCGAGGTCGCCGCCTACTGCTGGAAGGCGCTCGGCCAGTCCGGCTTCACCCGGACCGACGCCATCGTCGGCGTGGGCGGCGGCGCGACCACGGACCTGGCCGGGTTCGTGGCCGCGACCTGGCTGCGCGGAGTGCGCTGGGTCGCCGTCCCGACGACGGTGCTGGGCATGGTGGACGCGGCCGTCGGCGGCAAGACCGGCCTCAACACGGCCGAGGGCAAGAACCTGGTCGGCGCCTTCCACCCACCCGTCGGCGTCCTGTGCGACCTCGCCGCGCTGGACTCGCTCCCGGTCAACGACTACGTCTCCGGCCTCGCCGAGGTCATCAAGGCCGGCTTCATCGCCGACCCGGTGATCCTGGACCTCATCGAGTCCGACCCCGAAGGCGCGCGCACACCGGCGGGCCCGCACACCGCGGAACTCATCGAGCGGTCGATCCGGGTGAAGGCCGAGGTGGTCTCCGCCGACCTGAGGGAGTCGGGCCTGCGGGAGATCCTGAACTACGGCCACACCCTCGGCCACGCCATCGAACAGAACGAACGCTACAAGTGGCGGCATGGCGCCGCCGTCTCGGTCGGCATGCACTTCGCCGCTGAACTCGGCCGTCTGGCAGGCCGGTTGGACGACGCGACGGCCGACCGCCATCGCACGGTGCTGGAGTCGGTGGGGCTGCCGCTGCACTACCGCCACGACCAGTGGCCCAGGCTGCTGGAGACGATGAGGGTCGACAAGAAGTCCCGCGGCGACCTGCTGCGCTTCATCGTCCTGGACGGGCTCGCCAAACCGACCGTCCTGGAAGGCCCGGACCCGGCCGTGCTGCTCGCCGCCTACGGCGAAGTGGGCCAGTAGGTCCGCCCACGCGGCATCCGTCCGATTCGCCTGGCGGGCCGGGCACTTCGGACCGTCCCCGGCCGTTTCACCAAACGACGGCCGGGGACGGTACCGTTCGGTAGCGAGCGGGGCTCGCACTCCGCTGTCGGCGCCGAAGGCCAGCGGCGGACGAGCCCGAGAAGAACGAGACGGAGTGGCACCGGATGCAGCACGCAGTGGGTTCTCCGCTGCCGCCGCCCCACCAGCCGGGGCAGGGACCGACCGCCGGAGGGCCGCCGGCCGCGAACGGACCGGGAGCCCACCAGGGTCCCGCACCCGTGCCCCCGCCGCCACCGGTGTCCGGCTTCCCCGGAGCCGGAACCCCCACCGGCCCGGTGCCGCCCGCACCCCCGCAGCACACCCCGTTCGTGCCGGACGGCACCGGCCATGTACCGCTGCCACCCGGCGGGCCCGTCGCCATGCCCAGCCCGTCGCACGCCGCCACCGCCGCGCCCGACCCGACCACCACCATCCTGGCCGTGCTGCTGATCGGCCCGGCGGGCGCGGGCAAGACGAGCGTCGCCAAGTACTGGGCGGACCACCGGCGGGTCCCCACCGCGCACATCAGCCTCGACGACGTCCGCGAATGGGTCCGCTCCGGCTTCGCCGACCCCCAGACCGGCTGGAACGAGCACTCCGAGGCGCAGTACCGCCTGGCGCGCCGCACCTGCGGCTTCGCCGCCCGGAACTTCCTGGCCAACGGCATCTCCTGCATCCTCGACGACGCCGTGTTCCCGGACCGCCCGGTGGTGGGCCTGGGCGGCTGGAAACGCCACGTCGGCCCCGGGCTGCTCCCGGTCGTCCTGCTGCCCGGCCTCGACATCGTCCTGGAGCGCAACGCCGAGCGCCGCGGCAACCGCCGGCTGACCGACGAGGAGGTCGCCCGCATCCACGGCCGCATGGCCGGGTGGTACGGCTCCGGCCTGCCGATCATCGACAATTCCCATCTGGACGTGCCGGGCACGGCCCGCGTCCTGAACGACGTCCTGACCAGGGCGATAGCGAGCCCCCCGAACTGGTGACCGCGGACGGGCCACCGCCGCCCGCGCGCCGCGGCCCGCACCGACGACCAGCACCTGCCGGACCCACCGGGAAGGCCCGGACACCCGGCATCCCGTGCGGCCGGCCTCCGCCCGGCCGCCCGTACCTGGTCCCGTCCGGTCCCTCCTGGCCTCTTCTGGCCTCATCGGGTCCCGTCAAGTCATTCGCACCTCGTGCGGCCGGGTTCCGCCCGGTCGGCCGTACCCCGTACGGCCGACGGTTCCGCCCGAACCGCCCGCACCCCGTCCGACCCGGTCCCCGCACCCCCGACCGTGCCCCGTCGGTCCCTCGAACGGCACCTCCCCGACCGGCACAATCCGGCCACCGCTTCTACGCTCGACTCATGTCAGAGGTGTACGCGACCCGCCGATCCCGGCTGAGGGAGTGCTGCAACGCGACCGGCACCGCGGCGGCGCTCATCTCCCGCCCCGCCAACGTGCGCTACCTGGCGGGTGCCGCCCCCCAGGACGCGGTCATGCTCCTCGGCAGCAGCGAGGACCTGCTGGTGTGCGCCGTCCCGCCCGACGACCGCCCCACCGAGGGACGGCCGGACGAGAACCTGCGGGTGCACGTCCTGCCCGCGTCCGGCGGCGACCCCGCCGTGGCCGCCGCCCGCCTCGCCGACGGCCAGGGCGCCGACGCCCTCGCGGTCGAGGAGCACCACCTCACCATGGCCCGCTACCGAGCCGTCGACGCCGTCGCCCCCCGGCTGCGGCTCGCCGCCCTCGGCGCCGCCGTCGAACAGCTGCGGGTCGTCAAGGACGAGGAGGAGATCTCCTGCCTGCGGATCGGCGCGGAGATCGCCGACCAGGCCCTCGGTGAGCTGCTGGAGTCCATCCTGGTGGGCCGCACCGAGCGGCACCTCGCCCTGGAACTGGAGCGGCGCCTGGTCGACCACGGGGCGGACGGCCCCGCGTTCCCGACCTCCGTCGCCACCGGACCGCACTCCGGCCACCGCGGGCACCGCCCGACGGACCGCCGGGTCGAGGAGGGTGACTTCCTCTCCGTCTGCCTGGGCGCCGCCTACCGCGGCTACCGCTGCGAGATCGGCCGCACCTTCGTCATCGGCACGTCCCCCGCCGACTGGCAGATCGAGCTGTACGACCTGGTCTTCGCCGCCCAGCGGGCCGGGCGGGAGGCCCTGGTGCCCGGCGTCGCGTTCCGCGACGTGGACCGTGCGGCCCGCCAGGTGCTGGATTCGGCGGGCTACGGCGAGAGCCTGCAGCCCCTCACCGGGCACGGCGTCGGACTCGAAATCGACGAGGACCCTCAGTTGGCCCCCGCTGTCATGGGTAAACTGGACGCTTGCGTGCCGGTCACCGTCGAACCGGGAGTCCACCTCCCGGGACGGGGCGGTGTCCGGATCGATGACACGCTCGTCGTACGCCCCGAGGCGGACGGCGGACCCGAGCTACTCACCATCACGACCAAGGAGCTGCTCGCGCTGTAGCGACCGCAGGGAAGTGCAGGCACGTCCCCGGCGCCGCTCGGTTCGTGCCCCCCCGGGGTCGTCCACGTCAGTCCAGGAGATTCCGCAACCGTGGCTTCCACGAACGACCTCAAGAACGGCCTGGTGCTCAAGCTCGACGGCGGCCAGCTGTGGTCCGTCGTCGAGTTCCAGCACGTCAAGCCTGGCAAGGGCCCGGCCTTCGTGCGCACCAAGCTCAAGAACGTGCTCTCCGGCAAGGTCGTCGACAAGACCTTCAACGCCGGCGTCAAGGTCGAGACGGCCACTGTCGACAAGCGCGACATGCAGTTCTCGTACATGGACGGCGACTACTTCGTCTTCATGGACATGGAGACCTACGACCAGCTGCACATCGACCGCAAGGCCGTCGGCGACGCCGCCAACTTCCTCATCGAGGGCTTCGAGGCGACCGTCGCCCAGCACGAGGGCGAGGTGCTCTTCGTCGAGCTGTCGGCCGCGGTCGAGCTGACCGTCGCCGAGACCGAGCCGGGTGTCCAGGGCGACCGCTCCACGGGCGGCACCAAGCCCGCCACCCTGGAGACCGGGCACCAGATCCAGGTTCCGCTGTTCATCACCACCGGCGAGAAGATCAAGGTCGACACCCGCACCAGCGACTACCTCGGCCGGGTGAACAGCTAACCGTGGCTGCCCGCAACACGGCCCGCAAGCGTGCCTTCCAGATCCTCTTCGAGGCGGACCAGCGCGGTGCCGATGTCCTGACGGTCCTCGCGGACTGGATCCGGCTCTCGCGGACCGACACCCGGCAGCCGCCGGTGAGCGAGTACACGATGCTGCTGGTCGAGGGCTACGCGGAGCACGCACGGCGGATCGACGAGCTGATCGCCCAGTACTCGGTGGGCTGGACGCTCGACCGGATGCCGGTCGTGGACCGCAACATCCTGCGGCTGGGGGCGTACGAGCTGATCTGGGCCGACGAGACCCCGGACGCCGTCGTCCTCGACGAGATGGTGCAGCTGGCGAAGGAGTTCTCCACGGACGAGTCGCCCGCGTTCGTCAACGGGCTGCTCGGCCGGCTGAAGGAGCTGAAACCGTCGCTGCGCCGTGAGTAGCTCCGCCGGCGCTGAAGGGTGCGGGGAAGCCGTGGGAAGGCGGCAGAGGGGCGTCTGCGGGCCGTCAGCGGCCCTTCGTGACGTCCCCCGCCTGCCCACAGCTCCTCCGCGCCCCTGAGAAGGCCGCACGGCAGGAAAAAACCGCCGGGGTGGCCGGAACCGTGAAGTTCCGGCCACCCCGGCGGCACGTTTCTGCTGAGACGTCGGGCGACTCAGGCTTCTTCGTGGGTGGCCACGGCACGGCGCGCGTCCGCGTCCAGGACGCCCCAGCTGATCAGCTGCTCGGTGAGGACCGAGGGCGACTGGTCGTAGATGACGGCGAGTGTGCGCAGATCGTCCTGGCGGATCGACAGCACCTTGCCGTTGTAGTCGCCGCGCTGCGACTGGATCGTCGCCGCGTAGCGCTGCAGCGGACCTGCCTTCTCGACCGGCACCGTGGCCAGTCGCTCCAGGTCCAGGACCAGCTTCGGCGGCGGCTCGGCGGCGCCGCCCGGAGTGGTGCCGGGCAGCAGTTCCTGCACCGGAACGCCGTAGAAGTCCGCCAGCTCCGCCAGGCGCTGCACGGTCACGGCACGGTCGCCGCGCTCGTACGAACCGACCACGACGGCCTTCCAGCGGCCCTGGGACTTCTCCTCGACACCGTGGAGGGAAAGGCCCTGCTGGGTGCGGATGGCCCGGAGCTTGGCCCCGAGCTGTTTGGCGTATTCGCTGGACATATAGCTCCCCGGACACTGTGTCGACGCGGCCGGCTGCGATTCCCGCCGCGCGGCTGGTAACTCACTGTGAGGTTACGCAGCGTGACACTTCTGCGTCAAGCCGAATGGTCCACACCGACTCATCCGTGGTAGACGCGACGCATTGGGCCAACCGGGTGATCGGAGGGGTCCAAACCACCTGCTACGGTAGATGGCGCAATTCCGGCGTCCTTTAAGGTCCGTCCCGTGAGGCGGAGAAGGAGGTCCGTTTCATATGGACACGCAAGCGTCCGATGCCCGGCCCGTGCTCGAAGGGCCCGACATCGCGCGGGTGTTGACCCGCATCGCCCACGAGATCGTCGAGCGCGCCAAGGGCGCCGACGACGTGGTGCTCCTCGGCATTCCGACCCGGGGCGTCTTCCTCGCCCAGCGGCTCGCCGCCAAACTCGAGCAGATCACCGACCGCCCGATGCCCACCGGGTCGCTCGACATCACGATGTACCGTGACGACCTGCGCATGCAGCCACCGCGCGCGCTGGCCCGCACGGACATCCCCGGCCAGGGTGTGGACGGGCGTCTCGTCGTCCTCGTCGACGACGTGCTGTTCTCCGGCCGCACCATCCGGGCCGCCCTCGACGCGCTGAACGACATCGGGCGCCCCCGCGCGGTCCAGCTCGCGGTCCTCGTCGACCGCGGCCACCGCGAGCTGCCCATCCGCGCCGACTACGTCGGCAAGAACCTCCCCACCTCGTTGCGGGAGACGGTCAAGGTCCAGCTCGCCGAGGAGGACGGCCGCGACACCGTCCTGCTCGGCGTCAAGCAGGCCACCCCCGGCGATCGCTAGCACGCCGGCGCGCGGCCCGTGCCGTGCGTCGCGTCGCCGTGCCCATGCCTGCCCGGATTCTCCCGATACCTGAACTGCCTTACGGAGCCTGACAGATGCAGCGTCATCTCATCTCGGCCGCCGATCTCACCCGCGACGACGCCATCCTGATCCTCGACACCGCCGAGGAGATGGCCCGGGTCGCCGACCGGCCGATCAAGAAGCTGCCGACCCTGCGCGGCCGCACGGTCGTCAACCTCTTCTTCGAGGACTCCACCCGCACCCGGATCTCCTTCGAGGCCGCCGAGAAGCGGTTGTCCGCCGATGTCATCAACTTCACCGCCAAGGGGTCGAGCGTCTCCAAGGGCGAGTCCCTGAAGGACACCGCCCAGACCCTGGAGGCGATGGGCGTCGACGCCGTCGTCATCCGGCACGGCGCCTCCGGCGCGCCCTACCGGCTCGCCAACTCCGGCTGGATCGACGCCGCCGTGATCAACGCCGGTGACGGCACCCACCAGCACCCCACCCAGGCGCTGCTCGACGCGTTCACCATGCGCCGCCGCCTGACCGGCCGGGACACCGGCCTCGGCCGCGACCTCGCCGGCCGGCACATCACCCTGGTCGGCGACGTCCTGCACAGCCGGGTCGCCCGCTCCAACGTCGACCTGCTGCACACCCTGGGTGCGGAAGTCACCCTGGTCGCCCCGCCGACCCTGCTGCCGGTCGGCGTCGGGGCATGGCCCTGCGAGGTGTCGTACGACCTCGACGCGACGCTGCCCAAGTCCGACGCCGTGATGATGCTGCGGGTGCAGCGGGAGCGAATGAACGCCGCCTTCTTCCCGACCGAGCGCGAGTACGCGCGGCGCTACGGCCTGGACGCCGACCGCATGGCGCGGATGCCCGAGCACGCCATCGTCATGCACCCCGGCCCGATGGTCCGCGGCATGGAGATCACCGCCGAGGTCGCCGACTCCGACCGCTGCACCGCCGTCGAGCAGGTCGCCAACGGGGTGTCGATCCGGATGGCCGTCCTGTACCTGCTGCTCGGCGGCAACGAGCCCGCCGGCACCCGGCACCACCCGTCCGACGAGCGCTCCGCGCACCCCCCTGCCGGATCCGCCGCCCACCACCCGTCCGACGTGCGCTCCGCACACCCGCTCACCGCGGCCGAGGAGAAGTGAGAACGATGAGCAAAATCCTGATCCGGGGTGCCGACGTGCTCGGCGGCGGACCGCAGGACGTCCTGATCGACGGCGGGACCGTCGCCGCCGTGGGCGCCGGGCTGGACGCGGACGGCGCCGAGGTCGTGGAGGCCGCCGGGAAAGTCCTGCTCCCGGGCCTGGTCGACCTGCACACCCACCTGCGGGAACCCGGCCGCGAGGACTCCGAGACCGTGCTGACCGGCACCCGCGCCGCCGCGTCCGGCGGCTACACCGCCGTGTTCGCCATGGCCAACACCTTCCCGGTCGCCGACACCGCGGGCGTCGTCGAGCAGGTCTACCGGCTCGGCCGGGAGCACGGCTACTGCGACGTGCAGCCGATCGGCGCCGTCACCGTCGGCCTGGAGGGCAAGCAGCTCGCCGAGCTGGGCGCCATGCACGAGTCCGCCGCGGGCGTCACCGTCTTCTCCGACGACGGCAAGTGCGTCGACGACGCCGTGATCATGCGGCGTGCGCTGGAGTACGTGAAGGCGTTCGGCGGGGTCGTTGCGCAGCACGCGCAGGAGCCGCGGCTGACCGAGGGCGCCCAGATGAACGAAGGCGTCGTCTCCGCCGAGCTGGGCCTGGGCGGCTGGCCCGCGGTCGCCGAGGAGTCGGTCATCGCCCGGGACGTCCTGCTCGCCGAGCACGTCGGCTCCCGCGTCCACATCTGCCACCTGTCGACCGCCGGATCCGTGGAGATCGTCCGCTGGGCCAAGTCCCGCGGCATCGCCGTCACCGCCGAGGTCACCCCGCACCACCTGCTGCTCACCGACGAACTGGTGCGTTCGTACAACCCGGTCTACAAGGTGAACCCGCCGCTGCGCACCGAGCGCGACGTGCTGGCCCTGCGCCAGGCGCTCGCCGACGGGACGATCGACATCGTCGCCACCGACCACGCCCCGCACCCGCACGAGGACAAGGACTGCGAGTGGGCCGCGGCCGCCATGGGCATGGTCGGCCTGGAGACCGCGTTGTCCGTGGTCCAGGAGACGATGGTGGAGACCGGCCTGCTGGACTGGGCGGGCGTCGCCGAGCGCATGTCGTTCGCCCCGGCCCGGATCGGCCGGTCCGACGGCCACGGCCGTCCTGTCTCGGCAGGCGAGCCCGCCAACCTCACCCTCGTCGACACGGCATACCGTGGCCGGGTGGACCCCGCGGGCTTCGCCTCGCGCAGCCGCAACACCCCGTACGAGGGGCGCGAGCTGCCGGGCCGTGTCACCCACACGTGGCTGCGGGGCAAGGCCACGCTCGTCGACGGGAAGCTCACGTGACACCTGCAACACTGCTCGCAGCCACCATCGCGCCCGCGCTCGCCACCGAGAAGAAGTCGGCCCAGGTCACCGACTGGGCCGGCCGGATCGGCTGGCTCGTCGGACTCGCCCTCTTCGTGGCGCTCGTGTACTGGCTGATGCGCGAGGGCTGGAAGTGGCGCGGCACGCTCCAGAGCGACCTGCCGGAGCTGCCGACCGCGCCGGAGAACCCCGGCCCGGCCGCACTGGCGCTGACCGGCCGCTACCACGGCTCCACCACCGCCGGGCAGTGGCTGGACCGCATCGTGGCCCGCGGCCTCGGCACCCGCAGCCGGGCCGAGCTGACCCTGACGGAGGCGGGCCTGGACGTCGTACGTCCCGGAGCCGCCGACTTCTTCGTCCCCACCGCGGCGCTGCGTGCGGCGCGGCTCGACAAGGGCATCGCGGGCAAGGTCCTCACCGAGGGCGGCCTGCTCGTCGTGACCTGGGCACACGGCGACCGGTTGATCGACTCCGGTTTCCGCTCCGACCACGCCGCCGAACACGGTGAGTGGGTCGACGCCATCAATTCCATGATCAAGACACCCAGCACGGAAGGCGCCGAACGATGACGACCTCCACACAGGGGAACACCTCGCAGAGGAAAAAGGTGCTTCCCGCGGTTCTCGTCCTGGAGGACGGCCGGATCTTCCGCGGCCGCGCCTACGGGGCCGTGGGGGAGAGCTTCGGCGAGGCCGTGTTCTCCACCGGCATGACCGGCTACCAGGAGACCCTCACCGACCCGTCGTACGACCGCCAGATCGTCGTCGCGACCGCCCCGCAGATCGGCAACACCGGCTGGAACGACGAGGACGACGAGTCCGGCCGCATCTGGGTCGCCGGCTACGTCGTGCGCGACCCCGCGCGCGTGCCGTCCAACTGGCGTGCCACGCGCTCCCTGGACGACGAACTCGTCCGCCAGGGCGTCGTCGGCATCTCCGGCGTCGACACCCGCGCCCTCACCCGCCATCTGCGCGAACGCGGCTCCATGCGGGCCGGAGTCTTCTCCGGCGACTCGATCGCCCCCGAGGCGGACCTCCTCGCGCGCGTGCAGGCCCAGCCGCACATGAAGGGCGCGAGCCTCTACGAGGAGGTCGCGACCCGGGAGGCGTACGTCGTCCCGGCGATCGGCGAGAAACGGTTCACCGTCGCCGCCGTCGACCTCGGGATCAAGGGCATGACGCCGCAGCGGATGGCCGAACGGGGCATCGAGGTGCACGTCCTGCCCGCGACCGCGACCCCCGAGGACGTGTACGCCGTCGCGCCGGACGGCGTCTTCTTCTCCAACGGCCCCGGTGACCCGGCGACGGCCGACGGCCCGGTCGCCCTCATGACCGCCGTCCTTGAGCGGCGCACACCGCTGTTCGGCATCTGCTTCGGCAACCAGATCCTGGGCCGCGCCCTCGGCTTCGGCACCTACAAGCTCAAGTACGGCCACCGCGGCATCAACCAGCCGGTGCAGGACCGTACGACCGGGAAGGTCGAGGTCACCGCGCACAACCACGGGTTCGCCGTGGACGCGCCGCTCGACCGGGTCAGCGACACGCCGTTCGGCCGCGCCGAGGTCTCGCACGTCTGCCTCAACGACGATGTCGTGGAGGGGCTGCACCTGCTCGACCAGCCGGGCTTCTCCGTCCAGTACCACCCCGAGGCGGCAGCGGGCCCGCACGATGCCGCCTACCTGTTCGACCGCTTCGTCTCCCTGATGGAGGGCCAGCGTGCCTAAGCGCACCGATATCCAGTCCGTCCTGGTCATCGGCTCCGGCCCGATCGTCATCGGCCAGGCCGCGGAGTTCGACTACTCCGGTACCCAGGCGTGCCGCGTCCTCAAGGCCGAGGGGCTGCGCGTCGTCCTCGTCAACTCCAACCCGGCGACGATCATGACCGACCCGGAGATCGCCGACGCCACCTACGTCGAGCCGATCACCCCGGAGTTCGTCGAGAAGATCATCGCCAAGGAGCGGCCGGACGCCCTGCTGCCCACCCTGGGCGGCCAGACGGCCCTCAACACGGCGATCTCGCTGGACGAGAGCGGAGTCCTGGAGAAGTACGGCGTCGAGCTGATCGGCGCCAACGTGGCGGCCATCCACAAGGGCGAGGACCGCGACCTGTTCAAGGCGGTCGTGGCGGAGGTCCGGCGCAAGACCGGGCACGGCGAGTCCGCCCGCTCCGTGATCTGCCACTCCATGGACGAGGTGCTCGCGGGCGTCGAGACGCTCGGCGGCTACCCGGTCGTCGTCCGTCCGTCCTTCACCATGGGCGGCGCGGGCTCCGGCTTCGCCCACGACGAGGACGAACTGCGCCGCATCGCCGGCCAGGGCCTGACGCTCTCCCCGACCACCGAGGTGCTCCTGGAGGAGTCGATCCTCGGCTGGAAGGAGTACGAGCTGGAGCTGATGCGCGACAAGCACGACAACGTCGTGGTCGTCTGCTCCATCGAGAACTTCGACCCCATGGGCGTGCACACCGGCGACTCGATCACCGTCGCCCCGGCGATGACGCTGACCGACCGCGAGTACCAGATCCTGCGGGACATCGGCATCGCCGTGATCCGCGAGGTCGGCGTGGACACCGGCGGCTGCAACATCCAGTTCGCGGTGAACCCCGAGGACGGCCGGGTGATCGTCATCGAGATGAACCCGCGCGTGTCCCGGTCCTCGGCCCTCGCGTCCAAGGCCACCGGATTCCCGATCGCGAAGATTGCCGCGAAGCTCGCCGTCGGCTACACCCTCGACGAGATTCCCAACGACATCACGCGTGAGACCCCGGCATCCTTCGAGCCGACCCTCGACTATGTCGTCGTCAAGGCCCCTCGATTCGCGTTCGAGAAGTTCCCGAGCGCCGACTCCACGCTGACCACGACCATGAAGTCGGTCGGCGAGGCCATGGCCATCGGGCGCAACTTCACCGAGGCGTTCCAGAAGGCGCTGCGCTCGCTGGAGAAGAAGGACAGCCAGTTCACCTTCGTCGGCGAGCCGGGCTCCGACGGCGACAAGGACGCGCTGCTGCGCGAGTCGGCCCGGCCCACCGACGGCCGGATCAACACCGTGATGCAGGCCATCCGCGCGGGCGCCACGCCCGAGGAGGTCTTCGAGCACACCAGGATCGACCCGTGGTTCGTCGACCAGCTGTTCCTGATCAAGGAGATCGCGGACGAGCTGGCCGCCGCCCCCGAGCTGACCGGTGACCTGCTGGCCGAGGCCAAGCGGCACGGCTTCTCCGACCAGCAGATCGCCGGGATCCGCGGGCTGCGCGAGGACGTCGTGCGCGAGGTGCGGCACGCCCTCGGCATCCGCCCGGTGTACAAGACCGTCGACACCTGCGCCGCCGAGTTCGCCGCGCGGACGCCGTACTTCTACTCCTCCTACGACGAGGAGACCGAGGTCGCTCCGCGCGAGAAGGCCGCGGTGATCATCCTGGGCTCCGGCCCCAACCGGATCGGCCAGGGCATCGAGTTCGACTACTCCTGCGTGCACGCGTCCTTCGCGCTGTCCGACGCCGGGTACGAGACCGTGATGGTCAACTGCAACCCGGAGACCGTCTCCACCGACTACGACACCTCCGACCGCCTCTACTTCGAGCCGCTGACCCTGGAGGACGTGCTGGAGATCGTCCACGCGGAGCAGCAGGCAGGACCGGTCGCGGGCGTCATCGTGCAGCTCGGCGGCCAGACCCCGCTGGGCCTCGCCCAGGCCCTGAAGGACAACGGCGTGCCGATCGTCGGCACCCCGCCCGAGGCGATCCACGCCGCGGAGGACCGCGGCGCCTTCGGCCGCGTCCTCGCCGAGGCCGGCCTGCCGGCCCCGAAGCACGGCACGGCGACCACCTTCGCCGGGGCCAAGGCCATCGCCGACGAGATCGGCTACCCGGTCCTGGTGCGGCCCTCCTACGTCCTCGGCGGACGCGGCATGGAGATCGTCTACGACGAGGTGCGCCTCGCCTCCTACATCGCCGAGTCCACCGAGATCAGCCCCTCCCGGCCGGTGCTCGTCGACCGGTTCCTCGACGACGCCATCGAGATCGACGTGGACGCGCTCTACGACGGCGAGGAGCTGTACCTCGGCGGCGTCATGGAGCACATCGAGGAGGCCGGCATCCACTCCGGCGACTCGGCGTGCGCGCTGCCCCCGATCACCCTCGGCGGCTTCGACATCAAGCGCCTGCGCGCCTCGACCGAGGCCATCGCGCGGGGCGTCGGCGTGCGCGGCCTGATCAACATCCAGTTCGCGCTGGCGGGCGACATCCTGTACGTCCTTGAGGCCAACCCGCGCGCCTCCCGCACGGTCCCCTTCACCTCGAAGGCGACCGCCGTGCCGCTGGCCAAGGCCGCCGCCCGGATCTCCCTCGGCGCGAGGGTCGCCGACCTGCGCGCCGAGGGGCTGCTCCCGGCCCACGGTGACGGCGGCGAGATGCCGCTGGACGCGCCGATCTCCGTCAAGGAGGCCGTCATGCCCTGGTCGCGCTTCAGGGACGTCCGCGGCCGGGGCGTGGACACCGTGCTCGGCCCGGAGATGCGCTCGACCGGCGAGGTCATGGGCATCGACTCCGTCTTCGGCACGGCGTACGCCAAGTCCCAGGCGGGCGCGTACGGGCCGCTGCCGACGAAGGGCCGCGCCTTCATCTCGGTCGCCAACCGCGACAAGCGCTCCATGATCTTCCCGGCGCGGGAACTGGTCGCCCACGGCTTCGAACTGCTCGCCACCTCCGGCACCGCCGAGGTCCTCAGGCGCAACGGCATCAACGCCACGGTCGTGCGCAAGCAGTCCGAGGGCACCGGCCCGAACGGCGAGAAGACCATCGTCCAGCTCGTGCACGACGGTGAGGTCGACCTCATCGTCAACACCCCGTACGGCACCGGCGGCCGTCTCGACGGCTACGAGATCCGTACGGCCGCGGTGGCCCGCTCGGTGCCCTGCCTGACCACGGTCCAGGCGCTCGCCGCGGCGGTCCAGGGCATCGACGCGCTCACCCACGGCGACGTGGGCGTCCGCTCGCTCCAGGAACACGCGCGGCACCTGACCGCGGCCCGCGACTAGCGGCCCCCAGGGGGACACCGGAAACGGTGTCCCCCTCTTCGTGGGGCTCACCCAGAGGACAATGACATGTACAAGCTTTTCTTCCGCCTGGTCTTCTCGCGGATGGACCCGGAACAGGCGCACCGGCTCGCCTTCCGCTGGATCCGCCGCGCCGCCCGCATTCCGGTGCTGCGCACCTTCCTCGCCGCCGCCCTCGCGCCCCGCCACAGGGAACTGCGGACGGAGGCGTTCGGGCTGCGCATGCACGGCCCCTTCGGGCTCGCCGCCGGCTTCGACAAGAACGCCGTCGGCGTCGACGGCATGGCGATGCTGGGCTTCGACCACGTCGAGATCGGCACGGTGACCGGCGAGGCGCAGCCCGGCAACCCGAAGAAGCGGCTGTTCCGGCTGGTCCCCGACCGGGCGCTGATCAACCGCATGGGCTTCAACAACGAGGGCTCGCTCGCCGTCGCCGCCCGGCTCGCCGCACGTGAGCCCGTCTTCCGCACCGTGGTGGGCGTCAACATCGGCAAGACCAAGACCGTTTCCGAGGCGGACGCGGTCGCCGACTACGTGAAGTCGGCCGAACGACTCGCCCCGTACGCCGACTACCTGGTCGTGAACGTGTCGTCGCCCAACACCCCGGGGCTGCGCGACCTTCAGGCCACCGCGGCGTTGCGCCCCCTGCTGACCGCGGTCCGCGCCGCCGCCGACGGCGCGCTGCCCGGCCGCCGCGTGCCGCTCCTGGTGAAGATCGCGCCCGACCTCGCCGACGAGGACGTCGACGCCGTCGCCGACCTCGCCGTGGAGCTGGGCCTGGACGGCATCATCGCCACCAACACCACCATCGCGCGCGACGGCCTCGGCCTGGTCTCCGCCCCCGCGGTCGTCGGGGAGAGGGGCGGACTCTCCGGCGCGCCCCTGAAAACGCGCTCCCTGGAGGTGCTGCGGCGCCTGTACGCGCGCGTGGGCGACCGGATCACCCTGGTGGGCGTCGGCGGCATCGAGAACGCCGAGGACGCCTGGCAGCGCATCCTGGCGGGCGCCACCCTGGTCCAGGGCTACAGCGCCTTCATCTACGAGGGCCCCTTCTGGGCCCGCGCGATCCACAAGGGCCTCGCCGCCCGCCTGGGCACCAGCCCGTACGCCACCCTCGCCGACGCGGTCGGCGCCGACGTGAAGAAGGCAGGCAGGACCGTATGAGCGCCTCCCGCACTTCGTCCGGGCCCGCCGGGCCCGAGCGTTCCTCAGCAGAACCCTTCGGCGCCCGCCTGCGCCGCGCCATGGACGAGCGGGGCCCGCTGTGCGTGGGCATCGACCCGCACGCCTCCCTGCTCGCCGAGTGGGGCCTGAACGACGACGTCGCCGGCCTCGAGCGGTTCAGCCGCACGGTCGTCGAGGCGGTGGCCGGCCGGGTGGCCGTCCTCAAGCCGCAGAGCGCGTTCTTCGAGCGCTTCGGCTCGCGCGGGATCGCCGTCCTGGAGAAGTCGGTCCAGGAGGCGCGCGCGGCCGGTGCCCTGGTCGTCATGGACGCCAAGCGCGGCGACATCGGCTCGACCATGGCCGGCTACGCCGAGGCGTTCCTGCACCCGGACGCCCCGCTGTTCTCGGACGCCCTGACCGTCTCGCCGTACCTCGGCTACGGCTCGCTGGGCCCCGCCCTGGCCCTGGCGCGGGAGAGCGGCGCGGGCGTCTTCGTGCTGGCGCTGACCTCCAATCCGGAGGGCGGCGAGGTGCAGCACGCGGTGCGTCCCGACGGCCGGACCGTCGGCGCGACGATGCTGGCGCACCTGGCGGCGGAGAACGCCGGCCGGACGCCCCTGGGCTCGTTCGGCGCGGTCGTGGGCGCCACGCTCGGCGACCTGTCGGCGTACGACCTCGACATCAACGGTCCGCTCCTCGCGCCCGGCATCGGAGCCCAGGGGGCGACCCCGGCCGACCTTCCCGGACTTTTCGGGAAAGCCGTGCGCAATGTGGTCCCGCACGTCAGCCGGAGTGTTCTGCGTCACGGTCCCGAGCCCAGGGCGCTGCGGGCCGCCGCGGAACGTTTCGCGGAGGAGATCCGGGCCTGCGTGACGGCCGGCTGAGTCCTCCGACGGGTGTCCGGACGGCGGCGCGGCGACGCCTTGAGTCTGGATACATTCTCAAATCCGGGGCAGTATGTCTGAAATGTCCGACCTGATGGAGGCTGACCAGGACTTTTCCGCTGTTCTCGCTGACTCTGGCGGACTTGCCCGCTAGTCTCCGAGCAGTGGGGGCACCTCCCACGCCCTTCAAGGCAGTGGGGGAGAACGGGCCAGCGTGTTGCTCGTGGCTCCCCAGGTGTGGGGCGACTAGGTTCCTCACCGGTCCGTATCCGAATAGTTCGACATCCGAGGTGACGTAGGCGTGGCTCTTCCGCCCCTTACCCCTGAACAGCGCGCAGCCGCGCTCGAAAAGGCCGCCGCGGCTCGCCGGGAGCGGGCCGAGGTCAAGAATCGACTCAAGCACTCCGGCGCCTCGCTTCACGAGGTCATCAAGCAGGGCCAGGAGAACGAGGTCATCGGCAAGATGAAGGTCTCCGCCCTGCTTGAGTCCCTGCCGGGCGTGGGCAAGGTCCGCGCCAAGCAGATCATGGAGCGTCTCGGCATCTCCGAGAGCCGCCGTGTACGTGGCCTCGGCTCCAACCAGATCGCTTCCTTGGAGCGCGAGTTCGGCAGCACCGGTTCCTGAGCCCGGGTACTCCGGGAAGGGAGTCCCGGGCACTCCGGGATTGCTGGAATAATTGCTGCATGAGTGAACGTCCGCGGCTGACCGTGCTCTCCGGCCCCTCCGGGGTCGGCAAGAGCACGGTCGTCGCCCATATGCGCAAGGAACACCCCGAGGTCTGGCTCTCGGTGTCGGCGACCACCCGCAGGCCCCGCCCCGGCGAGCGGCATGGCGTCCACTACTTCTTCGTCACCGACGAGGAGATGGACAAGCTGATCGCCAACGGCGAGCTGCTGGAGTGGGCCGAATTCGCCGGCAACCGCTACGGCACGCCGCGTACGGCCGTGCTGGACCGCCTGGAGGCGGGCGAGCCCGTCCTCCTGGAGATCGACCTCCAGGGCGCCCGGCAGGTCCGTGAGTCCATGCCGGAGGCCCAGCTGGTGTTCCTGGCTCCGCCCACCTGGGAGGAGCTGGTGCGCAGGCTCACCGGCCGTGGCACCGAGCCTCCCGAGGTGATCGAGTGCCGTCTGGAGGCGGCCAGGACCGAGCTGGCCGCCGAGCCGGAGTTCGACCTGACCTTGGTCAACACCTCCGTCGAGGATGTGTCGGGCGAGCTGCTAGCCTTGATGGACGTTGTGTGATTGTGTCTGATCTTTTCCCATCTTTCGGAAGGTAGAGCGTGTCCTCTTCCATCACCGCGCCCGAGGGCATCATCAACCCGCCGATCGACGAGCTGCTTGAGGCCACCGACTCGAAGTACAGTCTCGTGATCTACGCGGCCAAGCGTGCCCGTCAGATCAACGCGTACTACTCGCAGCTCGGCGAGGGCCTGCTTGAGTACGTCGGTCCGCTCGTCGACACCCATGTCCACGAGAAGCCGCTCTCGATCGCCCTGCGTGAGATCAACGCGGGTCTGCTGACCTCCGAGGCCATCGAAGGCCCGGCGCAGTAACGACGCGCGGCAGCACTCGATCCGCGCGGTAGTACATCGCGGTCATACATTCGGACCGCGGTTGACTTGTCCACAGGCCCGCCAGCACGAGCTGTCGGGCCTGTGGTGTGCTCGGGGGAGCGGGGCGGGCGCCCCGCCGTGGTGCAGCATGGGCATGGAGTACGGTTCCGAGTCCGGGGAGAGACGGTGGACAAGCCGAAGGTCGTTCTGGGGGTCAGCGGAGGCATCGCCGCCTACAAGGCATGTGAGCTGCTGCGCAGATTCACCGAGTCGGGGCACGACGTGCGTGTCGTCCCCACCGCCGCCGCGCTGCACTTCGTCGGCGCCGCCACCTGGTCCGCGCTGTCCGGCAACCCCGTCTCCACCGAGGTCTGGGACGACGCCGACGAGGTCCCGCACGTCCGGATCGGCCAGCACGCCGACCTCGTCGTCGTGGCCCCCGCCACCGCCGACACGCTCGCCAGGGCCGCCCACGGCCTCGCCGACGACCTGCTGACCAACACGCTCCTGACGGCGCGCTGCCCGGTCGTCTTCGCCCCGGCCATGCACACCGAGATGTGGGAGCACCCGGCCACCCAGGAGAACGTGGCGACGCTGCGCCGCCGGGGCGCCGTCGTCATCGAGCCCGCGGTCGGGCGGCTGACCGGTGTCGACACCGGCAAGGGCCGGCTGCCCGACCCCGCCGAGATCTTCGAGGTCTGCCGGCGCGTGCTGGCCCGCGGGGTCACCGAGCCCGACCTGAAGGGGCGGCACGTCGTCGTCTCCGCAGGCGGCACCCGCGAGCCCCTCGACCCGGTCCGCTTCCTCGGCAACCGCTCCTCGGGCAAGCAGGGCTACGCCCTCGCGCGCACGGCCGCCGCGCGGGGGGCCCGGGTGACCCTGGTCGCGGCCAACACCGGCCTGCCCGACCCGGCCGGCGTGGACGTCGTCCCGGTCGGCACGGCGGTCCAGCTGCGCGAGGCGGTGCTCAAGGCCGCCGCCGACGCCGACGCGGTGGTGATGGCCGCCGCCGTGGCCGACTTCCGTCCGGCCGCCTACGCGACCGGGAAGATCAAGAAGAAGGACGGCCAGGACCCCGAGCCCGTCGTGCTGGTGCGGAATCCGGACATTCTCGCGGAGATCTCGGCCGACCGGGCGCGGCCCGGACAGGTGATCGTCGGCTTCGCCGCCGAGACCGACGACGTCCTCGCCAATGGCCGGGCGAAGCTGGCACGCAAGGGGTGCGACTTCCTCGTGGTGAACGAGGTGGGGGAGGGGAAGACGTTCGGTTCCGAGGACAACGAGGCCGTGGTATTGGGCGCCGACGGCAGCGAGACCCCGGTGCCGCACGGCCCCAAGGAGGCTCTCGCCGAGATCGTCTGGGATCTGGTACGGGACCGTTTGGACTGATTTGTTTCAGCCGTTCGACAGCTTCCCTCAGCGCGACATTCTCCCGGAGGGCCTCTGGTCAATGCGGTACGGCATTGGGCAGAATGCCCGTGCCGCAGGTCACAGCGTTCCCAACCGGCGAGACTGCTGGGCCCGCGGCGAAGTGCGACCGATAAACTGTTTTGCGGATGTCGCCGGGCGCAGCTCCCCGCGCCGTCCGCCAATGATCAGCCAGCAGCCGCTGCAACCCCAGGGAGCGTTGTGTCCCGTCGCCTGTTCACCTCGGAGTCCGTGACCGAGGGTCACCCCGACAAGATCGCTGATCAGATCAGCGACACCATTCTCGACGCGCTTCTGCGTGAGGACCCGACCTCCCGGGTCGCCGTGGAGACGCTGATCACGACCGGCCTGGTGCATGTGGCCGGCGAGGTCACGACCAAGGCGTACGCGGACATCGCGACCCTGGTCCGGGGCACCATCCTCGGAATCGGTTACGACTCCTCGAAAAAGGGCTTCGACGGCGCGTCCTGCGGTGTGTCGGTGTCGATCGGCGCCCAGTCCCCGGACATCGCCCAGGGCGTGGACACGGCGTACGAGTCCCGGGTCGACGGCGGCGTGGCGGCCGGCGCCAAGGACGATCTGGACAAGCAGGGCGCGGGCGACCAGGGCCTGATGTTCGGGTACGCGACGGACGAGACGCCGACGCTGATGCCGCTGCCGATCTTCCTGGCCCACCGGCTGTCCAACCGGCTGTCCGAGGTCCGCAAGAACGGCACCATCCCCTACCTCCGCCCGGACGGCAAGACGCAGGTCACCATCGAGTACGACGGCGACAAGGCGGTCCGTCTCGACACCGTGGTCGTCTCCAGCCAGCACGCGTCGGACATCGACCTGGAGTCCCTGCTGGCGCCCGACATCCGGGAATTCGTCGTCGAGCCGGAGCTGAAGGCGCTGCTCGACGAGGGCATCAAGCTGGAGACCGAGGGCTACCGCCTGCTGGTCAACCCCACCGGCCGGTTCGAGATCGGCGGCCCGATGGGTGACGCCGGCCTCACCGGCCGCAAGATCATCATTGACACCTACGGCGGCATGGCCCGCCATGGCGGCGGCGCCTTCTCCGGCAAGGACCCGTCCAAGGTGGACCGCTCGGCCGCCTACGCGATGCGCTGGGTCGCCAAGAACGTGGTCGCGGCGGGCCTCGCCTCGCGCTGCGAGGTCCAGGTCGCTTACGCCATCGGCAAGGCCGAGCCGGTCGGCCTGTTCGTGGAGACCTTCGGCACCCACAAGGTCGAGCCCGAGCGGATCGAGAAGGCGATCGACGAGGTCTTCGACCTCCGCCCGGCCGCCATCATCCGCGACCTCGACCTGCTCCGTCCGATCTACGCCCAGACCGCGGCCTACGGCCACTTCGGCCGCGAACTGCCGGACTTCACCTGGGAGCGCACGGACCGCGTGGACGCCCTGCGTGCGGCCGTGGGCCTGTAGCTTCGGCGTACAACCGCCGCCGGGGCCCGGTTTCCTTCGGGGGAGCCGGGCCCCGGCATGTCTTCGGTCAGCCGACCGGCCCGAACCGGATGCGGCGGCGGGCGCGGCCGGCGCGTTCGTGGCCGTCAACTCCTGCTCCTGTCGGACCGGATCAGGGTGAGGGCCGGGCGGCGGCGGTTGTCGGTGGCGTTTGGTAAGAATGCAAGCGTGAGCAGCGAGAACGAGGGTCGTGACGGTGGTGCCGAGGGTGCGCCGCCGGAGCAGCTCGCGCTCATTCGGGAGAGTGTGCGCGGTGCCAGGGTGCCGCGGGCCAAGCCGCGGACCTGGCGGGGGGCCGCGCTGGCGAAGGAGCTGCCCGTCGCCCGGGTGCTGGTCGACAAGGGCGTGCTCCATCTCGACCGGTACTTCGACTACGCCGTGCCCGAGGAGCTGGACGAGCAGGCTCAGCCGGGCGTGCGGGTGCGGGTGCGATTCGGGGCCGGGCGGCACCGGGTGCGGGAAGGACGCCGGGAGGGCGGTGGGCTCATCGGCGGGTTCCTCGTCGAGCGGCTGGCCGAGTCCGACTACTCCGGGCCGCTGGCCGCGCTGGCCCAGGTGGTGTCCCCGGAACCGGTGCTGAGCGAGGAGTTGCTGGGGCTCGCGCGAGCCGTCGCCGACCGGTACGCGGGGAGCCTCGCCGATGTGCTGCAACTGGCCGTGCCGCCGCGCAGCGCGCGCGCCGAGCGGCGCCCGTCGCCCGCGCCGTCGCCACCGCCGGCGCCTCCCGAGCCGGAGACCTGGGCGCGGTACGAACGCGGGGCGGCCTTCATCGAATCGCTGGCCTCGGGAGGCGTGCCGCGCGCGGTGTGGAACGCGCTGCCCGGCCCCCGGTGGGGCGAGGAGCTGGCCCGGGCCGTGGCCGCCGCGCTCGCCTCGGGGCGCGGTGCGCTCGTCGTCGTACCGGACGGCCGCGCCGCCGCCCGGGTCGACGCCGCGCTCACCGAGCTGCTCGGCCCGGGGCGGCATGCCCTGCTCACCGCCGACGCCGGGCCGGAGAAGCGCTACGGGCAGTGGCTGGCCGTGCGCCGGGGCGTCGTACGGGCCGTCGTCGGGACGCGGGCCGCCATGTTCGCACCCGTGCGGAATCTGGGACTCGTCGCCATCTGGGACGACGGGGACGACAACCACAGCGAGCAGCACGCCCCCCAGCCGCACGCCCGGGATGTGCTGCTGCTGCGTGCCACCCTGGACAGGTGCGCCTTCCTGCTGGGCAGCCGGAGCTGCACCGTGGAGGCCGCGCAGCTGGTGGAGACCGGCTGGGCGCGGCCCCTGGTCGCGAGCCGGGAGCAGGTGCGGCGGGCCGCACCGCTGGTGCGGACGGTGGGCGACGGCGACCTGGCACGGGACGAGGCCGCCCACGCCGCCAGGCTGCCGACGCTGGCCTGGCAGGTGGTCCGGGACGGGCTGCGGCACGGGCCGGTGCTCGTGCAGGTGCCCCGCCGGGGGTACGTGCCGCGCCTGGCCTGTGCGACCTGCCGGGCGCCGGCCCGCTGCCGGCTCTGTTCCGGGCCGTTGGAGGCGCAGGACGCGGGAGCGTTGCGCTGCGGCTGGTGCGGTCGTGAGGAGAGCGCGTGGCACTGCCCGGAGTGCGGGTCGCTGCGGCTGCGCGCGCAGGTCGTGGGGGCGCGGCGGACCGCCGAGGAACTGGGGCGGGCCTTCCCCGCGGTACCGGTGCGGACCTCGGGGCGTGAACAGGTGCTGGACACGGTGCCGGGGACGCCCGCGCTGGTCGTGAGCACCCCGGGGGCCGAGCCGGTCGCCGAGGGCGGTTACGCGGCGGCGCTGCTCCTCGACGGCTGGGCCATGCTGGGCCGCCCCGACCTGCGGGCCGGTGAGGACGCGCTGCGCCGATGGCTCGGGGCCGCCGCGCTGGTCCGTTCGCAGGGCGAGGGCGGGACGGTGGTGGTCGTCGCCGAGCCGACGCTGCGGCCCGTGCAGGCACTGGTGCGGTGGGACCCGGTCGGGCACGCGGTGCGTGAGCTGGCCGAGCGGGCGGAGCTGGGGTTCCCCCCGGTGTCCCGGATGGCGGCCGTGTCGGGGTCGGTACAGGCCGTCGCCGGTTTTCTCGCGGAGGTCGAACTTCCGCCGGATGCCGAGGTGTTGGGGCCGGTGCCACTGCCGGTCACGCCGCCCGGGAGGCCGCGGCGGGCCGGGGGGCCGCCGCCGGGCGAGCAGTGGGAGCGTGTGCTGGTGCGGGTGCCGCCGGGCAGCGGGGCCGCACTCGCGACCGCGTTGAAGGCGGCGCAGGCCGCACGGATGGTGCGGGGCGGCGAGGAGGGGGTGCGTGTCCGGATCGATCCGCCGGACATCGGGTGACATCGGGTGACGGGGCCTCGGCCGCTGCCCCGCCCCCCTGCCCGTGCTCCTGCCGCTGTTCCTCCTCCTTGTGCCCCTGCCTTTGCCTGTCCGGCGCTGTCCGGCTGGGCGCGCCGGGAACCGGGTGACCGGGCCTGCGGCTGCTGGTCCGCGGCGGGCGGAGCGGTGATCGGGCCGTCGGCGTGGCCCCACGCGTTCGTCAGGGGTCAACGCCCGAGGTTTCGTACGGTCGTTGACGGGGCCGAGGCGCGGGGGCGCGCCATGGCCCGGAGGGGCAGCCGCCCTCCCGGACGTGCCGGGAGGGCGGGGCGGGAGCGGGTCAGCCGTTGCGAGGGGCCGGGAAGGCCGTCGGACGGACTTCGTCCCGGAGCGTGGGGCTGCCCGCCGTCGGCTGGGTCGGCATCGAACGGGCCGCGGGGACCGTCGGAACCGTGGGAAGTGCGGTGTTCACGTTCATCGTGCGGGTGCCCGACGGTTCAGGCGTGCGCTCGGCCTCCGCGGCGGCCTGGGCCGCGGCGCGGCGGGCGCCGTAACGACGGTGCACCGCCTGCTTGGTGACGCCGAGGGCCGAGCCCACCGCGTCCCACGAGAAGCCGAGCGAGCGGTCGAAGTCCACGGCGGCCGTGACCAGGGTCTCGACACTGTCCCGGAGTTCCTGGGCGAGACGGACGGTCGGGGCGGGGGCGCGTCCGTAGACTACGAAGCCCGTGGAGGGGCCGGAGCGGCGCGGGCGGTAGACGTTGCCCAGCTGGGCGGTGAGCGTACGCAGTGCGTCCACCTGCCGGCGGACCCGCTCGATGTCCCGCACCAGCAAGTGCAGGCTGGCCCGGGCCTGGGCGTCGTGGGTTGCGTGGTCGGCCATGAACAAGCCTCTCGAACCGGCGTTGAAAGGAATCGGGCCGCGTCGGCGGCCCGTTGTGGTCAACTCTTTCTTGACCAACGCGTGTGCGCTCCGCTGGTCACGCGGTGGGGGCGTACGGGCATATGCGTACGCCCATCTCCTGCTCGCGCACCACCCGTGTCCGGTCGGGTGGCCCGGTCGCCGGCGGGTAGCGGCCGGCGGCTCGCGGATAGCGACTGGCAGGTGGCAGGTGGCAGGTGGCAGGTGGCAGGTGGCTGACGGGTGGCGGGTGGCGGAGCCGGACGAGCCTTCGGAGGGCGGGCGCACAGCGGAGGGGGACGAGGAGCGGGACGCATCGTGGGGTGACCGCCCTCCGCAACTCCTCCCTTCCCTCCCCCGAGTGGGCAGGCCCTCGTCGTACACGTCGTCATAGACTGGTGCGCTGCCCGTCCGACCCCGCCCGAGAGGCCCCCACCCGCCCATGAAGCTCGTCTTCGCCGGTACCCCCGAAGTCGCCGTTCCCGCCCTGGACGCCCTCATCGCCTCCGGGCGGCACGAGGTGGCCGCCGTCGTCACGCGGCCCGACGCGCCGGCCGGTCGCGGGCGCCGGCTGGTCGCGTCTCCCGTGGCCGAGCGGGCGGAGGAGGCCGGGATCGAGGTGCTGAAGCCGTTGAAGCCGCGGGACCCCGAGTTCCTCGAGCGGCTCGGGGAGATCGCACCCGACTGTTGTCCCGTCGTCGCCTACGGGGCGCTGCTGCCGCGCATGGCCCTGGACGTCCCTGCCCACGGCTGGGTCAACCTGCACTTCTCGCTGCTGCCCGCGTGGCGCGGCGCCGCGCCCGTGCAGCACGCCCTCATGGCGGGGGACGAGATCACGGGCGCCTCGACCTTCCTGATCGAGGAGGGGCTGGACTCGGGCCCCGTGTACGGGACGGTCACCGAGGAGGTCCGGCCCACCGACACCAGCGGCGACCTGCTCACCCGGCTCGCCCTCGCCGGTGCCGGGCTGCTCGTCGCGACCATGGACGGCATCGCGGACGGCACGCTGAAGGCCGTACCGCAGCCGGTGGACGGCGTCACCGTCGCGCCGAAGATCACCGTCGAGGACGCCCGTCTGGACTGGGCCGCCCCTGCGCTGCGGGTCGACCGGGTGGTGCGCGGCTGCACCCCGGCCCCGGGTGCCTGGACCACCTTCCGCGGGGAGCGGCTCAAGGTCATCCAGGTCACCCCCGCGCCCGAACGCACCGACCTCGCCCCGGGGCAGCCGTCGGTCGGGAAGAACAGCGTGCACGTGGGCACCGGCTCGCACGCCGTCGAACTGCTCTGGGTGCAGGCCCAGGGCAAGAAGCCGATGCGGGCGGCGGACTGGGCGCGCGGTGTGCGGGTCGCGGACGGTGAGACCCTGGGCGGCTGAGTCCCGCCCGGCGCCGGGGACGGCGGCATTCCGACGTAGGCTGGGAAGGCAGCCCTTCCAGCACCGGAGCACCTTTTCGTGAGCGAGCAGTCCCGTCGTCCCCGCAAGCCCGCCAAGCCCTACCGCCGCCCCCACCGGGATCCCGTGCGCATCCTCGCCTTCGACGCCCTGCGGGCCGTGGACGAGCGGGACGCGTACGCGAACCTCGTACTGCCGCCGCTGTTGCGCAAGGCGCGGGAGAAGGGCGACTTCGACGGCCGGGACGCCGCCCTCGCCACCGAGCTGGTCTACGGGACGCTTCGCCGCCAGGGCACCTACGACGCGATCATCGCCTCCTGTGTCGACCGGCCGCTGCGCGAGGTCGACCCGCCGGTGCTGGACGTGCTCAGCCTCGGTGTGCACCAGCTGCTCGGTACGCGGATCCCGACGCACGCCGCGGTGTCCGCCTCCGTCGAGCTGGCCCGGGCGGTGCTCGGCGACGGCCGGGCCAAGTTCGTCAACGCGGTGCTGCGGAAGGTGGCGCAGGACGATCTCGACGGCTGGCTGGCCAAGGTCGCGCCGTCCTACGACGAGGACCCCGAGGACCATCTCGCCGTCGTGCATGCGCACCCCCGCTGGGTCGTCTCCGCGCTGTGGGACTCGCTCGGCGGCGGCCGGGCCGGGATCGAGGACCTGCTGGCGGCGGACAACGAGCGCCCGGAGGTGACCCTCGTCGCCCGGCCGGGCCGGTCCGGCCCCGAGGAACTGCTCCGCGAGGACGCCGCCGTGCCGGGCCGCTGGTCGCCGTATGCGGTACGGCTCACCGAGGGCGGGGAACCGGGCGCCATCGACGCCGTGCGGGAGGGCCGGGCCGGCGTGCAGGACGAGGGCAGCCAGCTGGTCGCCCTCGCCCTCGCGAGCGCGCCGCTGGACGGGCCGGACGAGAAGTGGCTCGACGGGTGTGCGGGACCCGGCGGCAAGGCCGCGCTGCTCGGGGCGCTGGCCGCCGAGCGCGGAGCCGTCCTGCTGGCCGCCGAGAAGCAGCCGCACCGCGCCGGTCTGGTGGCCAGGGCACTGGACGGCAACCCGGGGCCCTGGCAGGTCGTCACCGCGGACGGGACCCGGCCGCCGTGGCGGCCAGGCACCTTCGACCGGGTGCTGGTGGACGTGCCGTGCACCGGGCTCGGCGCGCTGCGCAGACGGCCCGAGGCCCGCTGGCGGCGACGGCCGGAGGACCTGGAGAACTTCGCACCGCTGCAACGCGCCCTGCTGCGCACCGCGCTCGATTCGGTACGGGTGGGCGGCGTCGTCGGCTACGCGACCTGCTCGCCGCACCTCGCCGAGACCCGGGCGGTCGTCGACGACGTACTCAAACAGCGCCCGCACGCCGAACTCGTCGACGCCCGTCCGCTGCTGTCCCAGGTTCCCGCGCTCGGCGACGGCCCCGACATCCAGCTGTGGCCGCATCTGCACGGCACCGACGCCATGTACCTGGCGCTGATCCGCCGGACCGGCTGACCGGGCCGCCGGTTGTAGGTTCTCAAAGTGAGTGACCAATTCTCATTCCAGTTGGCCACTGTCTGGCCAACTGGCCAACGAGATGAGACGGACAGTCGTTCGAGGCATCGCTCATGAGTATGAACCCTGCGGCCCCCTCTGTGTGTCTACGTGCTCCCGTGTAACCGTCAGAGGGACGGCCTGACGGCACCATGCTATGAGGCCAGCACATGAGTTGCTGGGGGACGTGTGAGCATTGCGGTCGACTCTGTCTCGTTGACGGTACGTCGGAGTGACGGTGAGCTTGCGGCGGCGCCATGGCCGTATACGGACATTGAAAGAATGGAATCGTTGGTTCCGTGGCGCACGTTCCGCTGGTATTACGGCCAGAAGCATTACTCGGGTTTCTACTGGTCCTCGACCATGCGTGCTCACGTGATTTATGAATCACGGCTGGAGCTGACACGACTGATCTATGCAGATTTTTCGCCAGACGTTAGGTCGATTTACGCTCAACCATTTTTGATTGCGGCTGAGATCGATAAGGTCCAGCGACGGCACGTGCCTGATTTCTTGCTGCTGCGCGATGACTCGGTGCCTATGGTGGTTGATGTCAAGCCGCGTGAGCTACTGACCCGACCGAAAGTTTCCTTTTCGCTTGGGTGGGCTCGGGAGGTGGTCGAGTCCTGGGGTTGGGAGTATCAAGTATGGTGTGAACCGCCGCATGATGAGCGGGCGAATCTGCGATTTTTGGCCGGATATAGGCATGCCTGGCTGTTCCGTGCGGAACTGCTGCAAGAAATACGCGCTGCAGATCTTGATGGAGCAACCCTGGGTGACGCATTTCGATCATTCCCAAATTGGCCTAAAGAGCTTGTGCGTGCGAGTATCTTTCACCTCCTTTGGTCGCAAGATCTCTCCACCGACCTCGATGGGATCCTGTCCGAACGGAATGTACTGGGCAAGGAAGCAGCAACTGTTGTAGGCGCAGGGGTGAGTGTGATGCCTGACCCAATCGACGAGCATGAAAAGGATGACCGGGAAGCTGCCGTGTCCAACCACATCGATGGCTCGGGTGGCAAACGGAGAAGTGGACAGGGCGCAGCACGTGTAGGAGTGGGGACACGGTTTCACTACGACGGTGAAGTCGTCACGGTGGTGGAGATGTTTGGCTCTTCCCGTGGCAACGAGATCCTGGTCAAGGACGGACGCGGTCGCAGGTTCCGGCTCTCCCTAAGGGAGGTGCTGTCCTCGGGCCGTGCCCGTGTCATTGCGGAAAACCCAGGGCCCTCCTCAGAGGATCCGGGCGAAACAGCCTCGGTAACTCTTGCCCTGCTCGAGGATTCCGAGCTGGGGACGATTCGCGAGCGGGCCGCGCACCTCAACGAGGTGCTCTACGGCTACCGTTCCGGAACGCCGGAGTTGGCGGGCCCGGGGGAACCACGGCCCGAGTACACGCCGGGCACGCCCAAGATGGATCGTTACAGGGCCAAGGCGGAGGAACTCGGCGTTGGCGTGCGGACGCTCAGACGCTGGATTGCCGCGTTCGAGGCGGAACGTGAAGCGGCATTGGCGCGTGACTTGCCTGAGCGGTCCGCAGACTCGGCAGGAGTGGGGCGAGCTGACCCCCGGTTGGTGGAAATGGCCTTGGAGATCATGGCGGAGCACGAAGATGACGCGACGCCAACCCGATCGAAGGTGATCCGAAGCATCGGCCCCCGCCTCGAAGCCCGCTACGGGAAGGGTGAGGTACCGCTTCCTCGCAGAGCAACGGCGTATCGATGGATTTCGGAGCTCGAGAAACGTCGGCCGACTTTCCGCCTCAGTGCACAGAGGAACCGTGACGTTGCTTCCCGACCAGCCGGCGTATACGGAAAGCTGCGGCCGACGCGACCGGGCGAGTTCCTGTTGCTGGACACGAATCGGCTGGATGTCTTCGCGCTTGACCCGTTAACACTGAAGTGGGTGCAGCCGGAGTTGACCGCAGCCATGGACTGGTACGACCGCTGTGTCACTGGGCTGCGGCTGACTCCTGCGTCTACCAAGTCCGTTGACGTAGCCGCGACACTCTTTGAAACCTACCGCCCCCGTCCGGCGTGCAAGGATTGGCCGCGTGACGCGGTTTGGCCCGACCACGGCATTCCCCGGACAGTCCTGCTGGATCGGGATGCCATCGAGGGCCCCATGGCGGATGCCGCAGCCCGTGTCACAGGGCAGGGTTCTCAGGGGCCAGGCCTGGTCCCTGAGACGATCGTCGTGGACCACGGCAAGCCCTACGTGTCTGAACACATCACCAGTGTCTGCCAGCGGCTGGGCATCTCCATCCAGCCGGCCCGTCTGCGTACAGGACGGGACAAGGGACCTCTTGAGCGATTCTTCCGAACACTTCGTGAGGGGCTGCTTGAGAACCTTCCCGGATACAAGGGACCAGACATCCACGGGCGGGGGGTGAATCCGGAAGGCGAGGCCTTCTTCTTCCTCAACGAACTGGAGGCGATTATCCGGGAATGGGTGGCCTTGGTCTACCACCACAGTCCCCACGAAGGCCTCGTTGATCCTCGGATCCCAGGACTGGAGTTTTCTCCGGCCTCAATGTTCGATCACGGGATCGCTCGTGCTGGCTACATCGAGGTCCCGCGCGATCCCGACCTCGGATTCGAGTTTCTCAAGACGGACTGGAGGTCAATCCAGCACTACGGCGTCGAAATCCGCGGCTGTCGCTACAACGGGACGGGACTGAACGGCCTCCGCAACCAGACGAGCCCTTATACCTCCCCTCGTGCCAAAGGACGCTGGCCTATTCACGTCGACCCTGACGACATCACCCGCGTCTACTTCCGCCGCCCTGATACCCGTAAGTGGCACACGCTGGACTGGGAGCACGCTCCGGCCATGAAGTTTCCGGTAAGTGAGGACGCCTTGGAGCTCGCCCGGAAGATGGCGCGGCACAAATATCGCTATCCGGACGACGAGAACGCGCTGACGCAGCTGCTGGAGCGCTGGAATCTCGGGCTGGGCCTGACCAGGTCTGAGCGACGCGTGGCATTGCGTATGGCACGTGAGCAGTCGGCTATCGACTTGCCCACTACTGACAGCGAGGTCGCCATGCTGCCCTCCGTGGCCAAGGTAATGGCCGCGAACGTGGAAACGGTGCAGGACGAAGAGGAGCCAGAGCCCGAACCGTACGAAGGCGCCCACCCTGGCGATGACGACGAGGATGACGAGCTGGATGTTCTTGTCTGCCCGTCGGACGGCCCTGATGGCGAGGACGACTACTACGCGGATGCTCTGGAGGACGCATGACCGATAGAACACTGATTGATGCGCGCCTGCCGCTGGATAATTTGACGCTGTCCCGGAAGGAAGGATTTCGCCAACTGGCTGAGGCGCCGAAACGTATCCAGCCCGACCTGATGACCGTTGGGCAGCTTGCTCTGCTCGACGAGCCGGCACGCGCCGCTTACAACCGACTTCGGCGAGATTGGCACGCCAATCTCGGGCCGATCAAGACCCCGCAGCTCGTTGCATTGCAGGACGATTTGTGGGACATCATCGACAGTAACGTACAGGATGGTGACAAGCCCAAGGGGGCAGTCGCGGTCGACGCGTTCCCAGGTCTTGGGAAGACCACCGCTGTCTTGCATTTTGCTCAGAAGTTCCATCGTCGGGAAATCGCGGAAGTGGGGCGGTTGACCCAGGATGGCAATGAGCGGTGGCCAGTGTGTCGGGTAGGTCTGACCAGCAACATCGGCATGAAGGACTTCAATCGTTCCATCCTGGAGTTCTTTGCCCACCCGGCTCGCTTCCGGGGCACCTCCGCTCAGTTCCTGCAGCGGGCCCTTGACTGTGTCCTGGACTGCGAGACGCGAATCTTGATCATTGACGACCTTCATTTCCTGAAGTGGTCGGATCGGAACGGTCGAGAGATCAGTAATCACTTCAAATACATCGCCAACGAGTTTCCCGTAACCTTGATTTTCGTGGGTGTTGAACTGGAGGCGCGGGGTCTGTACTCGGAGATGGATATGGGCGGGGACGTGACCCTAGCTCAGACCGCTCGTCGTACCACGCCCCTGACGATGGCGCCGTTCTCGGTGAACGACGATCAATCTCGGCGGCAATGGCGGGGCCTGTTGCTCTGGCTGGAGAAACGCCTGATTCTAGCGAACAAGTTTCCGGGCATGCTGGCCGATGAGCTGGCGGACTATATCTATGCCCGCACGACCGGGCACATCGGCTCGCTCATGACGCTGATCAACCGCGGATGCCAGCGGGCAATCCGGACCGGGGCGGAGCGGCTGGACGCCGACCTGCTCAACAGCGTCAAGATTGATGCCGCGTCAGAGCAGGCACGAAAGCAGCTTGAGGCAGGACTACGAGCCCGCAGCTGGACCTCAAAGGTCAACATGGCACCGTCCGCCACTGCCAAGAAGCAGGCAAGCCGTTGAATTTGGCGCGTACGCTGCCGCTCCGGGTTCAGCCCGTGGATGGTGAGGCACTCGACAGTTGGCTCGAGGCGATCGCCCGCCGCAGCAGAGCACCCCTGACGCACGTTACCGAGGCCCTGGGCCTAAGCGGACCGGCAAGTCGGCCCTCCCCAGTGAGGCCGCCGTGGACCATTGCATTGGCCGATGGGGAGGCGGAGCACCTCGTGATGGTCTCCGAAATCGACCGGGACATGCTGTTGGGCATGACACTGGCTCGATGGCACGGGAGGGCACTCTTCATCGACTGGGATCGCCGCCGCGTCGACAAGAGACGGCTCTGGGGCCGCGCATGCGGTTCCCGCTACTGCCCGGAGTGCCTGAGGGAATCTGGTGGACGCTGGCAGTTGTCGTGGCGCCTGGGCTTCACTTTCGCCTGCACGCGCCATCATCTGCTGCTCGTGGATGCCTGCCCCTCCTGCGGAGAGATTCCGCGCAGCCGAAACATCTACTCCGGGAGTGCGCCCGTACCAGGAGTCTGTCCGAGTAAATCCAGGAACGCCCCATCAGTGCGATGCGGATACAACCTATTTGAGGTGGCTACCTCTCAACTGGAGGCTGATGGGCCGATTCTTCTGGCGCAGCAGCAGCTCACGGGACTCGTCGAGGGAGAAGCACCAAATACGACGGAGTTCGCAGGCGTCTACGGCAGCAAACCTGTCCCAATCGCGCGTGTGTTGGCAGATTTGAGGACGCTTGCCTTCCGTGTGCTGGCGTTTGCGCAGGATGATGATCTGGCTCGTTGGGGCGCCAGCGACCTTGTGCGCCGCTGCAATTCCTATCGTGAAGCCCCGCTGACTACCTACCGCGGCCGCCGGGAAGCGCACACTCGCGGATCGTGGGTTGCGCCCACTGATGCCGCGGCAACCGGCCTGGCGCTGACGGCAGCGCTCGACAGTCTGAATGGTGCTGAGCCAGGCACTGTCATCGATCGGATCACATGGCTCACTAATCGACTGCAGGAGCGGGGGGAGAACGCTGCGCACTCTGACATTGATAAATGGAGTGCGGAAATCTCCCCGGATCTTGTCACCATTGTTCTGGGCGCCGTGCACCGTAGTCAGGGGCGCAGGGCGGTACGACTGCACTACCGGACGACGACAGGCCGGCCGCAGCGACCAGTGAAGGGACTCGCCGTGCCGCGCGCACGTGCACAGAAGATGCCCGCCAGCCTGTGGGACAACTGGACGTTGCAGATGATGCCCCTCAATGCTGGCGGAAACCTCCGTTGGGCGACCGTTCAGCAAGCCCTCGCGGTCAGTGTTCTCCAGGTCGGGGCGTGGATTAACCTGCCGCAGGCGCAGCAGTTACTCGGTACCGATCTCAGCCGCAAGACTCTGTCCCGCACGCTGGAAACCCTTCATGCCCACGAGGCCAGCGTGGAAATCCTGCGGGCCGTGACCATGCTGGCTGACGTCCTTGATCAATCGGACTCCCCGATCGACTACACACGTCGACGCGAAGTCTTCGGACGGCGGAGGGAGTTCATCGATCCTGAAGAATGGGCTGAGATCCGGAGACAGGCCGGACCCGTGCACGATACGCGGGCCTATGTTCAGCAGGCGAATCGTTGGATTTATCAACGCCTCACCGGAAATCCCGTCAGTCAGTTTCCTGCGCCACCCCGCCCCGATCCACTTGACACAGCAAAGAAATACCCACAATTCATATTCGAACTGGATCCAGTCGAGATCGAGGGGCTGGCCAGGATTGGCCGACGACTGTTGTCCGCCGAGGGGATTGTAGAGCCTTTGACCTGGGAGCCGGACATTCCGCATGCTGTGGTGGTTGACGTCAGGCTACCCGGCGTCGTCCGTGAAAGCATCCATCATTCTAAGGTTCACGATGCGATACTTGAAGGAGCCTTGAGTGCATCGGCAGTAGCCAGAAAGCTCAAGACGAGTCCAGCCCATGTGCGTTGCATCCTGGACAGGCAACCGCTCAACAGGAGAAGCCCATTCTCGCAGCGCAATGAGAAATGGCGTCAATTGTATCTCGACGGGCTCTCCGCGGCTCAAATAAGTCAGGTGGCGGGCGGAAGTAGTACGAGTATCCTCAAGGAACTAAGGCGTATGGGGGTTGAGATCCGTTCGAGGGCTCCGGAGCGTGTGTATGGGCACCTGATTCAGGAGGTAATCCATCGGTACAGCCACCTCGGCGAGTCCCTTCAAGATATCGCCGATACGACGGGAATGTGTCGTGCCACAGTCCGCAACATCCTGATGCGTGAAGGCGTGCCACGTCGGCCGTGTGGCCGACGCCCTGAGGCGACTTGATCCATATTCACGAAATCTCGCCACCAGAGCGGTGATGGCAGCCGTTTGGTCCGATGCTCCACCTCAACTCTCCAGCTTCCTGCACCGCCTGCCAGGTGGTGAGAACTCCGGCCGTTACCAGCTGATTCAGCAGAGGTCGAAGCGAGGCGATGGGAGACCCGCACTCCCGCGCCATCTGGTCCATCTCCGTTGTTCCCTGTCCGGTTCCTCGGTCGGTCCAGGCGATGGTGAAAAGGGCGGCGAGCTGAAGCGGCGGGGTGGATCCGGTGCGAGCAGGGCAGAGGCCGCGCATTGCCCAGTCAGCGGCACGGAGCCGGTCGGGGCGTGCGGGGTGCTGTGTGAGTAGTCCTGCGTCGAGGATCTGAACCACGACCGCGCGCTCATCGGACGGCAGTGTGCGGAGAAGCCCCGCGTCGTGCAGTTCGCACCATGCGTCCGCAGCCGTTTCGAGGCGCAGGCTGCGCAGCACCCCGAAGCTGAGCTTGGCTTGAGCCGAGATATTCATGCGCAGGGCGCACTGGAGGGCGAGCATTCGTGCACCGGCACTTGTCTCCGCAGGCAGCGCAGCGGCGAAGTAGTTGAGCATCTCGCGGACCCGGGTCTGGCTGTCGGGTCCCTTCGGGTGCCGCCTGCGCCGGGCGTTCAGGCGCTCAGGGGGCGTCGCGGCGGTGCCCAGGACGGTATCGGGAACGACGGCGGACTGGGAAGTGGCCGCCGCGCAGGCCGTGCAAGCGTCGGTCAGGCGCCACAAGCGTCCGCCCTGCTCCCGGACCAGGAGGAGCCGGATCGGGCCGTGGCAACCGCGGTGGCGGGGATGCCAGCCGCAACCCCGCTCGTAACATTGGCAGGTCCGCAGATGGGTAGGGAGCGGGTCTCGGCGAGCGTGCAGGGCCAGATGGGCCACGAGCTCTGTTCGAGCCGCGGAGCCGGCGAGTCGTCTCCCGCTGTGCGTGCACTGGTGGCACACGAGGACCGGTCCGCCGGGCTCCGGGCGCAGTTCAACCGTCCAGGTCCGCCGGACTCCGGAGCGTGCAAGACAGAGCCTCATGGCGGGCGTCTACCTCCCGTTATTCGCTGTGCCGCCCTCTGCCGGGCTGGAGTCGCGCACACCGTAGTGCAGAGCTCTGCCCTTCGGTGCGGGTCGCCTGAGACGAAATAGGGCAGAGGTCTGCACTGACAGGGCAGGTGTCTGCACCGTCGGATGGTCGGGTGACGATCTTCCCGCCCGACCCCGACTTCGAGGCCTTGCGCCTGGAACTCGCGCGGCTGCGGGCGGAGCACGGGTGGACCTATGACGAGCTGGCGGACCGCAGCGGCCTGGCCAGACGGACACTGATCGAGATCGAGCAAGGGCGCACAATCGGCACCCTCAAGACGTGGCACGCCCTCGCTCACGCGCTGAGCACCCCGCTCGACCGGCTCTTCGGCACCCTGTGCAGCGACCACGAGCCTCCCGGGCGGAACGAAGCCTGAGAGCCCACCCAGGCCCTACGGGACGATCACTCAAACCGGCGACGGCATACGAAGGCATGAGCGGCCGATCGAATGTGCGTCGTAGCGATTGCGGCCATTCGTGGGACCAAGCCCGCCCGGCCACGGGCCGTGCGGCGTGTCGTCTGGCACCTTCGCGCGCATGCGCTCCTCACCGCCACCCCGTCGCCACTGGGACGGCAGCCCTCCCAGCAGCCATCGCCCGCGACCCCTGCGAGTCGCTCCCGACAGCCCGACCCGACTCCTCCGCTGCGCCCAGCGAAACCGCTGCCGTGAATGCGGCAACCCCGTCGAGTGGTACCACCGAGTTCGTGACCGTCCCGTCCGCCTGCATCCAAACGAGCTGCCAGCGGCCGACGTGCCCGCCGACTACCACTGGCAGGTCAGCTCTGGCTTGGCGTATCCCGCCGGGGATGGCAGCGCATGGTGCCGGCTGGCCCACGCCGTCGTCTGCCCCGCTCGTGAGGCCGACACCACCAACATCCCCGAGCTGACCAGGCTGCGTCGGGTGCTGGCTGTGAACACGCGCTGCCTGACCGACGCTGGTGTGTTCACGTCGACCGCACCGACAGACCGTTCGACGCAACAGTCGTACGATGCGTGCCGGCCCGCCAGACCCGTCGTCCAACTCCTGTACGTCCGCTACCTCGCCGCACGACCCGTGGACGAGATCCAGTGCGTGGCCCAGACACGGCACCGTGACCGGTGCGCCCACACGGTGCTCGCATCGAACGGCCTGGCGGGGGTCTGGAAGCTAGTTCCCGCAACGGCCGCCCGTGGCCAGCTGGCTCTGCCCGCGCATGTGATGGCGTTGTACGACCTGTCCTCTCTCCCGTACGCCGAGCAGTTGCGCTGGCGCACGCAGCGCTGCCCTCAGCACGCGGCCGCCCCGACCGCAGCGGACCTGGCCCTGGCCGATTGGGAACCCTTCGATCCGCTCATCCACCATGCGCACGTGCACCCTCGTCTTCCCACTCACGTTCGTCGGCCACGCGATGGCGGCGATCTGCGGAAGGCGTCACAGCGGTGAGAAGGCAACATGCTGTAGAGATCATCCTGGTCAGGCCGGCCACGAGGGCAGAGCTTCACCGAGCCTGCCGAGCCGTTCCCCTCGCGGCCAACGCCGATCGCACCTGCCTCATGACCGTGCGGCGGGCCAAGTCACCTAGACATGCGCTGCGGTCACTTCGCCGGGAACTCGATCGGCTGCTTCCCATCGACGTCCTGACGACCCACTACCCAGCGTCGGACCACGTCCTGCCTCAACTTTGCCCTCACTCCGGCCGTGCGCTCGGCAATCGGCCAGGCCGCAGCAGCTCAGGGGCAGGAGCCCCACGACTTCCTGGCCCGGACTGTCGTAGCCGCCGTTGGACGGGACGAACAGTTCCGGGCTCGGCATTTGACCGAGCAACTCCAAGGTCTCCTTGCCGACAACGCGCCTGAAGAGGTACTTGCCTGCGCAGCCCGTCTCTTGCTCAACCACCGGCGCTCCGCTTCACCTGCTTCGCACAACGCGGATCGTCACGGTCCAAATCGAGGCGACGAGACCCCCTGACCCCTCTCTACCTCGGAGCCTTTGTTGCACACACCCACAGACGAACAGGCCCACGCCATCGACACCTTCCGTGACGGCCACCATTTGGTGTTGCAGGCCGGCGCAGGGACTGGCAAGACGAGCACACTGGGCATGCTTGCCGCGAGTACTGCACGCCGTGGCCGCTACCTCGCGTTCAACAAGGACATCGCCAACGACGCCGCCAGCCGATTCCCACGCTCCGTCCTGTGCAAGACCGCGCATGCCACGGCCTACGCGGCAATCGGCCACCGCTTCGCTCGCCGTCTCAACAGTCCTCGGCGGCCTGCCTGGCGTATCGGGCAGGCTCTCGGCATCACATCCCCCGTCCGTATCGGTGATCACGAGATCAGTCCCAGGGTCCAGTCCCAGACCGTGTTGAGCACGGTCGCCCGTTTCTGCCAGTCCGCCGACAGGTTCCCGGCACCGCACCATGTACCGATGCTGCGGAGGCTCGGAACACCGGGCGAACGAGTTCAACTTGCTGA
Organism: Streptomyces sp. NPDC001270; assembly: GCF_042896695.1. Lineage (NCBI taxonomy): Bacteria > Bacillati > Actinomycetota > Actinomycetes > Kitasatosporales > Streptomycetaceae > Streptomyces > Streptomyces sp. NPDC001270. Next base: position 36,970 of record NZ_JBIAXM010000022.1, read on the forward strand.
GACTGTCATGCCGTTCGTCGAGAAGGCATGGAAAGACCTGCAGAATCCCGAGGACGGCGCGGTCCGTTTCGATCACGACCACTACCTGAAGCTGTGGGCCCTGACCGAACCGAAGATTGAGGCCGACTTCCTTCTCCTCGACGAGGCCCAGGACACCAACCCCGTCCTTGAACGGGTGTTCGCCGCTCAACGCGGCCATGCTCAGCTGGTGATGGTCGGTGACTCCGCCCAGGCCATCTACGGGTGGCGCGGTGCCCGGGACGTGATGACGGGTTTCGACGCCACCCACCTCACTCTGACGCGTTCCTTCCGATTCGGCCCCCTCCTCGCCGAACAGGCCAACCAGTGGCTTGCGCTGACCGACGCGCCGATCCGGCTGACTGGTACCGACACGATCCCTACGAAAGTCGGTCTGATCACTTCTCCGGATGCGGTGCTGTGCCGGACCAACATCGGCGCCATGACTGAAGTCATGCGGCAGCTGAGTGCCGGACGTCGGGTGGCTCTGACCCGAGGCGGGCAGACGCTGAGCACACTGGCGCTCGCAGCCCGCGACCTTAAGGAGGGCCGACGTACGGGCCACCCTGAACTCGTGCTTTTCGCTTCCTGGGGTGAGCTGCAGGACTATGCGGAGCAGGATCCCGCAGGACGAGACCTCCAGCCGTTCGTAGAGCTTGTCGACACTCACGGACCCGAAGCCATCATTTCCGCCGTCGACGCACTGATCGACGAAACCAAGGCCGAGGTCACCGTTTCCACCGCCCACAAGGCAAAAGGCAGGGAGTGGCCCAAGGTCAGAATCGCCGACGACTTCCCCCCACCGCCGGACAGCGACCAGCAGGACGACAGCGGTCGCCCGATTCCGGAACTCGTGAGCGATACGGACGCCCGGCTCGCCTATGTGGCCGTCACTCGCGCCCGGCGCCACTTGGACCTCGGCGGACTCGAATGGATCGAGACTTATCCGACTGCTGCCAATGGCGTGTGACCAGGCCGATCACCTCGAGGCACGCGCGACCGACGATTTGATAATCGCTCTGCGGGATCATGCCGCGTAGCCGGCCTCGGCAGGGCCGCTCGGCCTGCGTTGTGGAGGTCGTCGGCGGCGCAGACCATGCCGTGCCGTCGCGACGAGTTCCAGGGGCTCACCGATGTCTGGTCTGAGTGTCTCGGTGCCGGTCGTGTGCAGCCGCGGACTGGAAGTATTGATGCGCTCCCCCCGGCTACGGCGAGGCGGGGCCGCCTCTGGAGCCATTGGGAATGTGAGCGCGTGATGACTCTTGACTGCACTTCTCGTCCTGGCTACTCTTCGAGACTCAATGGGCGCGTGAGCGCGTGATGGAGAGATGATCTTGGACGCGAGAACCTACCTCAGCAGCCTCGGGATCGACGTAACCGACGCCGCGCAGCCGGTCATCGGACGGCTGGCGCTCGCTGGGGAGTTCATGCTTGGCGGCGAGCGCGGTGTGCTGCTTCGCCCCAAGCGCGGTGATGTGTCCGACCGCTACCTCGAGCTCCTCGCGGGCGAGGGCTACGCATTCGTGATCGTCGACGGCGGCAGCTACCCATCGTTCTACGCGCGCGAGCAGGGGGGGCTCGTCCCCGTGCGGGCACTGCCCGTCGCCGACCGCAGCCACTTTCCGTCGGCAGGAGTCCTCGGCGCCTGGGGGCAGTTGATTCACGCGGCCGCCGGTCACGGTGATGCGACGAAGCTGGGCGTCGCCCAGATGGTCGCTCGCCTGGATGGCGATGAGGTGTTCGAGCCGGACCTCGTCCGCCCCACGGGCGGCGTGCCCGTCTCGCGTCTCGGTGGTGACGAGTCGGTCGCAGTAGAACCGCTCCGCACGGCGGCTGCGCTCCTGGCCGGCTTTCGACTCCGCCCGAACGCGCCCGATGAGTTGGTCCGTCTCGTCGTCGCGCTGTCCTCACTGCTTCCCGACAAGGGTCAGTTCTCCGGGCTGACCGAGAGCGTGGCGCCCCTGGTGCGCGGACATCAGCTCGGCGCTCGTCGTCTCCTGGTCTCAGGCGGAGCGGGGGCGGAGATCGCCGCACTGCTCGGCGCGGAGGGCGCGATCTTTCTTCCGGCCGAGCTTCGCCTGCTCGAGCCGCTGCTGGAGCGCCTGCTTCCGAGCGTCGAGCGTGTGTTCGCTGACTTCCTGCAGTCGAACCTCGATGGGTCCTACGACAGCGTGATCGTCGTCCCGCCGTTCGGCCTCCAACTGAGCGGAGCCCAGCTGGCCAGGTTTGAGCTGTCGAAGCGCGGGGGCAAGGTGCGCAGCCGCGTGCCTGCAGAGCTGCTGTTCACCGAGCACGCGCTCGCGGCGATGGCCGATGGCGCTCTCCTCGTCACCGTCTTGCCCGAAGGCCTGCTCTCGAGCGCCGGGCATGCGGACTTCCGCGAGTGGCTGCTCAAACACGCACGTCTGCTGGCGGTCGTCAGTCTGCCTGCCGGAACCTGCTTCCGTGGCACGGGGGTGAAGTGCTCCGTCGTGATACTCCGCAAGCCGGCGCCGGTCGACGACTACCCGATCCTCATGGTCGACGTGGAGGCGCACGACCTCCGCGGCGACATCGGCGCGGCGCGGTCGAAGCTCGACGACTTCCTCGAACGGGAGGTAGCCGCATGCGCGTAGCCACGCTCTCCCGCGCCGACCTCGGCAAGCGGCACGTTCGCCTCGACCCGGCCTTCTACCTCGGGCGCGAGTTGGTGCGGTCGACGATGAGCTCGGAGGGCAGTCGACACGTTAGCCTCGAGGATATCGTCGAGGCCATCCACGACGGGGCTCGCCTGCCTTCGGCTGCATCGGGGATCCCGATGCTCCGCTTGAACAACGTGCGGCCCTGCGAGCTGGACTTGAGCGGCATGGCCCACGTCGACGGCACCGCCGCCAAGTGGATCAACGTCCAGGAGAACGACGTCCTGTTCACGCGGGCAGCCCAGCCGTTTCGTGCGGCCGCGGTCCAGTCCTGGATGCCTGCAGAGCTCGCCGTGTCGTCGGAGCTAACCATCATCCGGCCCCGGCCGGCGGTCTTGCCCGAGTACCTGGCCGCCGTGTTCTGCACGCCGACGCTGAACCGGATCCTGCGTGACCTCGCGTACCGCGGTGGCTCGTCGGCGCTGCCGCGCCTTCGCCTCTCGGACATCGCGCGCCTCCCGATCCCGCTGCCCCCGCGCAGCCTGCAGGAGTCGCTCGGGCTGCAGTACCAGCAGGCCGTCGACCTGACCGCGAGCGCCCGCGCCGAGTTCAACGCGGTGGTGACGGCGATCCACACCGAGATAGACCACCGTGTCTCCGGGGTCAAGCCCCCCAGCAGCGTCATCGAGGTTCTCCGATCGCAGCTGGCAGACCGGTGGGACGTCCCGTTCAACCGCGGGCGCGTGTTCCGCCATTCTTCGGCAGCATCGTCGGCCATGCGACCGTTGCTCCAGCTTGCGAAGCCCGCCGGCACGAGCCTTCGTGGTCTCGCCGATGACGAGGAGGTCTTCGCCGTTCAGGCCGACGACGTGAACGAGAGCACCTTCCTTGTCGAGGGCGGCGAGGTTCGGCCCCTGTCCGACCTGTCCTCGCGTATGCGGCAGCGGCTCGAGGTGGGCGATGTCCTGCTGTGCACGACAGGCTCGGGCGACCAGGTCGCTTACCTCGACGGGGAGCTCGGACCCGAGGAGCAGCCGCTCCTCGGGAGCGCCACCTTCACCGCCCTTCGCTTCCACGAGACGCCCCGCGTCTTCGCCGTCGCGCTCGCCCATCCCCTCGTCCGCACGCAGCTCCGGCTGCTCTCCTCCGGGTCCGTGCAGCGATTTGTCAACAAGCGCGACCTCGACGAGTTGCTCGTCCCGGTGCTGGGTCAAGTCTGGCGAGAGGACTTCGAGACCCGGCTCACCCGAGCGATGCAGCGTCGCCGCGAGGCACTGCTGGCGCGGACCGCGCTCATCGAAGCTGCCGACGACTACCTCCGGAAGGCGACGCTGTGAACGCCGTGACGACGAGCATGAGCTCTCCTGGGAGCTGGAGTCGCCTTGTGCGGCGTGATGTCCTCACGCGGGCACTCGGGACGGCGACCCGCTTTGCCGTCGTGCCGAGGAACAACATGTCGTCACACGATCGGGTTGTACGGCAAGCCGCGCAACTGGCCCCGCTGAACCGCATAGTCGAGATGGTCGTGCTCAGCGAGGACGACCCGACGTGGCTCCAGCACAAAATCGCATTCAAGAACCTCCGCAACGTCCACTACTACCTGGCGGCCGCGCGCTGGGCCCGGCTGTTCAAGGAGGATGCGATCCGCCTGACCAGTCTCGGGCGCCGCTACGTCAGCTCTCGCTTCGAGCCTCACGTGATCCTCGAGGGGGTTCGCGGGCGCGCGCTCGTCGAGGAGGTCATGCGCGTGACTGGCGGCGACGTGCCGACCCCGAACGTCGTCGCGAGCGTCCTGCGGCGTTGGAGCTTCCGCTACAGCCAGGGCACGGTCACTTCGCGGGACGAGGCGACCGACGCCCAGCTGCGCCTCCCGCTCAAGGAGGAAGCATGACCGGACCAATCACCTCGAAGATCCGCGACTTCCTGATCGGCCGCGGTCCCGCGACGCCCGAGCGCGTTGCGGAGGCCGTCCGCGAGCTCACGGAGGTGGGAGGTGCCGAGCGGGCCCTCTTGCTGATGAGACTCGATCCGACGCTCGAGCGGACAGGTAACGAGATGTGGGCGGCGCGGGGAACGGCGATCACCGACGACAGCCGCGTGCGAAAGGCCGTCGAGAAGTTCTTCGACGGCCGCCCCGGTGCTCCGCTGGCAAGCGCGGTGCGGGCGGTAGCGAACGAGACCAGCCTGCCAGAGCACCAGGTGCGCGGGCTCCTCACCGAGCAGTTCGTCGTGGCGGGCACCAACATTTTCAACCGGCGACGGTAGCGAGAGGACCCATGGCCAAGAGGAAGAACACCACAGACGCGCTCCGCGATGGGGCGCGGGAGAAGCTCTCGCAGCTCGGCTACCAGCAGATCAAGGACGACTTCGCGCTCTTCGATCCGCTCGGCGACGGATCCATGTCGGCGACCGCCGAGCTCGTCGCGCTCGACGACGGCGACCCCGTCATCCTCTTCGCTAGCGGCGAGCCCGGCGACGCCTCGCGGCCTCCCATGCAGGACGACGCGAAGTTCAAGGCCGGCCTCGGCGCCGCCGCCGGTAAGCCGTTTCGCTTCGTCTGGGTGTGGGACGGCGAGAACGACTTCATCTTCGACGTCGAGAAGGACGCGCAGGTCTCGGCGCTGCCAGCCCGGGACGAGTGGAAGACCGTCGCCCGGCCGATCTCCGAGTCCCGCACCCGGCTCGTGCAGGAGGTCTCGGCCGAGTACCACCGTGGCGACTTCCGGGCGATCCAACGCAAGTTCGATCAGCTGCACGAGGCTATCTACTCGCGCGGCGGCGTCAAGCCCACCAATGCCGCCATCGACGAGCTCGGCAAGCTGCTCTTCCTCAAGGTCCACCTCGAGAAGGCGCCCGGCTACGTACTCACGAGCGGCGCCGCGAAGGGCAAGCGCTTCGCCGACATCTACTCGGCCGGCCACGTGCGAGAGCACAAGAAGGACGCGGTCATCCAGCTCAAGGACGCCTTCCGCGAGATTAACAACCTCCCGCAGTACAAGGCGACCGACATCACTGGCGAGGTGCACACGATCTTCTCGTACGACGAGCCGCTGCGTCTCGAGAACCCTGAGGTTCTCGCCCTCGCCCTCGAGGCCCTCGAGATTCGCGATCGTGAGGGCAAGCCCATCCGACTCTCTGTGCCCGACCGCGAGCTCCTCGGCAACGGCGAGAAGGCCCGCGAGATGCGGGCGCACCTCATCCACGAGGACCTGCTCGGCTGGGCCTTCGACGTGTTCCTTCGCGGCAGGTACGCGAGCGACGAAGGGCTCGCAACCTACCTGACGCCCAGCCAGGTCGTGGAATGCATGGCCCGCATGGTCTTCCACGATATCCCCGACGCGGACCTCTGGGCCCGACGGGGTGACGACGGGCAGCGCGAGCGCTGGAACCCCCAAACCGACGAGGAAGCCGCGCTCCCCGCCTTCCTCGTCGGTGATATCTGTTGCGGTACCGGGCGTTTTCCCATCGGCGCGCTGCGCGAGGTGAAGCGGCGTGTGCTCGACGACCGGCACGTCGGTCATTCCGACGACGACAAGCTGCGCTGGCTCTCGCAGATGAAGCGGCACAGCTTCTTCGGCGCCGACCAGGCCGCGGGATCGATCCAGAAGGCTCGCATCAACATGCTGCTGTACGGCGAGGACCACAGCCAGCTGCTGAAGGTCGACGACTCGCTGGTCGACGCGCATCTCGATCGGCTCATCGGGAAGTTCGACGTCATCCTGACCAATCCACCGTTCGGCTCCGGCAAGTACGACGATCCTCGCGGGCTGGCGCGCATGCGCGACGAGGAGCGCGGCCTCGAGCTCGGTTGGTCATGGACTTCTGGGAACCGGGCGAAGCGGAGGGAGCTCGCCAAGGCCGACCCGGCCTCGCTGTTCATCGACCGCAACCTGCAGCTCCTGAAGCCCGGCGGGCGGCTCCTGATTGTCTTGCCCGACGGCATCCTCAGCAACTCGGGGGACGCCTACATCCGCGAGTACTTGATGGGGACGAAGGACGAGGAGACGGGTGAGTTTCTCGGCGGAAAGGCGATCGTGCGCGCCGTCGTGAGCCTGCCCACCGAGACCTTCTCCATTGCGGGCACGGGCGCCAAGACCAGCTTCCTTTACTTGCAGAAGAAGCGGCATCCGGCTGAGAAGCAGGGGCCGGTCTTCATGGCTGTCGCTGAGCATGTCGGCTACCTGAAGAAGGGCAAGACTGAAGTACCCGATCCGCAGGGAAACGACCTCGTCGCCGTTGCTGGAGCGTACGCTGATGGGCGCTAACCATGCATGGGTAGCGCCTGGTCAGCTCATCGGAGACTGGCTGAGTGCGCAGGCCCACCTGCCTCAGTACCTCGAGGCGCGTGCCCGCGTAGCGGGTGCTGCTCGCCGTGTAGCCTCGCTGAGTGAGCTCTGTTCGCGGATCACTCAGGGGCCGAACCCGCAGTACACGAGCAACGACTACCCCTGCGTAATCACGCGGAACGTTACCAGCGATCAGCTACAGATGAGCGGTTCGAACTGGGTGTCGGCCGAGGAATTCAGCCGCCTGCAGCGATTCAAGCTGCAACGTGGGGACATCCTTGTGACTCTCAAGGGGGCCGGTTCGACCGGCAAGGCGTGCGTGTTCGACACTGATGTCGAGGCAATCCACAGCCGAGAAGTAGGCGTGGTTCGGGTGTCCGACAGCATGTTGAATCCACGGTTCCTGTGCGCGTACTTTCAGGGGCGGTTCGGTAGGCTTCTGTTCGATCAGGGCACCACGGGAAGTACCGGACAGCTGACGCTCTCCACGACTTATCTCAAGAGCTTTCCCGTCCCGCTTCCCGACCGTCGCATCCAGGACTACATCGGCGCGAAGGTCGAGTTGGCGGAGCGCTGTCGAGCAGCTGCCGAAGATCACTGGCAGAAGGCCGTCGGGTTGTTTCAGAGCCTGTTCGCTTGGTCGGCGCCGCCCCAGTTCTCTCTGACCTCGGTCCCGGCCGTTGCAGAGCTCTCGGGACGCCTGGATCCCAAGTACTACCGCCGCGAGTACCTCGACGCAGTTCGCGAGATCATGGCGTGTGAGCATGGCTGGGAGCCCATCGGCGACCTCGTCGCAGAGGTCAGCAATGGGGTCGAGTATCGGCAGTTCTGTTCTGATGGAGTCCCCTACCTGACGGTGACCAACGTTGGGGACGGCGACCTCGATACAGACGGTGCCCCTCGGATTCCGGTGGACGCGCCCATCTCTGACCGCGGCCGGATTGCTGAAAGCGATGTCTTGGTGGTCAGGACGGGGTCCATCGGCCAGGCCGCAGTCGTTCAACGTGATGCGGCCAACGCGATCATCAGCTCGCACTTCATTCGGCTCCGATTGCACAAGGGCGATCTGGGGCAAGGCGCGTGGCTGGCATTCTTCCTCAATACCGAGCTGGGGAAGGCTCTTCAGTTTCGAATCGCCTATGGCGCGGTTCAGCCTCAGATCGGACAAGACGAGCTACTCCGACTGCCTGTGCCGCGGCTCAAGGCGGAGGTTCGTCGGGCGCTCGTTCGCGGGTTCCTCTCGCGGAGCGCGCTGCGGGCCCACGCTCGCCAACTCGTCAACGAGGCCAAGGCCGACGTCGAAGCGTTGATCGAGGGCACCCTCGACGTGCAAGCGATCCTCTCGGGGACAGTCAAGGCGCCGACCGCAGACGACATCCCGGAGCTGGTGGAGGATGGTGCATGAAGGTCCTTGGCATCGCTCCGAGCTCGACCGATTTCAAGTGGGCGCTCCTGGAAGGCACCCGGGTTCTACCCCGGATTCTGCCGCTTCCGTCTACGTCACAGAAGCTGCCCGCCGACGCATGCGAGGGGCACGCCCTGCTGAGCCTTCGTCGGCTTCTCTCGACTTTCCTGGCTGAGCAGGGAGTCGAGCGCATCTGCGTGCTGCAGGCCGGCTCCTCGCAGTTTCGAGGGCCGTCGGCTTCGCGCGTCAAAGCAGAGGGGATCGTCCAGCTGGTGGGCGCTGAGCTCGAGCTGACCGTTGACCTTGTCGCACCGCAAGCTCTCCGCGCGCAGGAGAAGCGCTTCGCGTCCATCGCGTCTGCTTCTCCCGAGAACGTTTTGAACGGCGGCGCGGACTTCAAGCCGAAGACTTGGCGAGACGCGGTGCTCGTCGCGTGGTGGGGGCTCAACGAATGAGCACGACCCTTCAGGACGTCCAGCAGCTCATTGCTGCGACCGGGAAGTACAGGCTCGAAGCGGAGAACACCGAGGGCGCGAACGCGTACGCCTTCCGTGCGCATCACGTACCGCTCGACCTGCCGGTGTTCCTCAAGGTCCTCTACCCCGATCCGAGCGGCGACCTCTTCGCGGAGCCGCGCCTGCTCGTGGAGGCGACGAGGACCGAGGGCAACGAGAGCAACCTCGTGCGCGTCCACGACGCGCAGCGCCTCGGCGACGACTTCGTCCTCGTCGCTATGGAGTACGTCGACGGCGGCAGCATCCTGTCGCGGTTGAGCTGCGGGCCGCTCCCGATGATGGAGGCCGTCTGCGCGGCGATCGGCATACTCCACGGGCTCGCGCAGCTTCACCAGGCACTCCTTGTTCACCGGGACATCAAGCCCGCGAACGTGCTGATCTCGCAGCGTCACGGGCGCATCTGGCCGAAGATCACCGACTTCGGCTCGGTCGCACGACTCGCTCATGCGAGTGCGAGTGTGACCGCCTCGCGCCACAGCGCGCTCTACGTGCCGGCTGAGGGATGGGCGACGCCGAACCGCTACGACGTGCGGTCGGACCTCCACCAGGTGGGCCTGGTGCTCTTCGAGATGGTGCACGGCGCTCTGCCGTACAACGACGACGCCTACCTGGACCGCGAGGCGAGGAAGGAGCTTCGCGAGTTGGCAGAGGCATCGGGCGGTGGCGTCGACGGTTTCGACAGGCAGAAGGTCGTCGACCGTGCGCTGGCCCGGGCCGGGTCCGGCAAAGGCGTGATCTCCTTCGGGCGGATGCAGCCGTACGTGCCCAAGAGCCTGGCGCCCATCATCAACAAGGCGGTCGTGCCCGACCCCGCCGCCCGATACCAGACGCCGTCCGAGATGATCGGCGATCTTGAGGCGCTCCGGCTGCCCGACTGGAGGCTGGCTCCCTGCGGTGAGCAGTACGCCGCCAACGGATGGTCGGGCTGGGACTGGAGCATCGGGAAGGATCCGAAGAAGCCGGAGCAGTGGGTCGTCCTGCGTTCCCGTCAAGCGGCGACGAACTTCCGCCGGTGGGCCGCGGCCGACAGTGCGCGAGCGGCCTGTCAACTCGTCCTGGAGGCTGCGGCATGAGTCTCCCCGCCCGCCCGAGCGACGCGGTCCCGCTCTTCGAGCATCTGGCCCACTGGGGCGAGGTGTCGGCCTACGAGGCCGAGCACCTCGGCGCTGGGCCGTGGGTCTCGGTGTTCGAGAACGCAGGCGCCCTCAAGGCGGTTGACGACGAGCACGATCGTCCGGTGGCCTGGCACCTGACGCCACCCTTCGTGCACCTTCTCGAGTGCGACGCGCAACAGGTCGGGCGTCGTCTGTGCTTCGCGGTCTCCGAGTACCGCGCCTACCTGCTCAGCATCCTCGTCGAGGGGCTGGTCGATGCTGGCCGCGCGGGCATGACCGTGGAGCTCGAGGAGTGGACGAAAGGCGAGCTCGCGCCGCTGCTGGCCGAGCTCAACGCCGTCCTCGCGCAGCTGGAGGGCGGCAAGCGTCTGGTCGATCTCGCGTTGGCGGAGCTCGAGTCCCGCATGGCCGACCTCCCCGAGCGCTCGCGGCCGTTCGCCGCCTGGGACAGCTACGCACTCGGACACTCCGCACGTCCGAAGGGGCTCTTCGAGTTCGCGCTGCGGCGCTTCGGTCCCGCCTGCGTGGCGCTGCCCGTCGCTGTCGAGAGCGCTGCGGTGCTGCGCCCGCTGCCGCTCAATCGAGAGGACGGGTTCGGCCTTGGCAGCGCCTTTATTCCCCAGCCGTGGAACATGCAGCGCTTCGGCGTGCTGAGTGGCGCCCCGATCGTCGATGCGCGTGGCCAGCGCACGTTCGACGAGGACGCGCTCAACGAAGTGCTCCTCGAACATCTCCGTGATGCCGTAGTGGAGCACCCGTTCTACGCCGCGGTGATTCACCTGGGCATCTGCGCCTGGCGCTCGCCAGCGTCGACGATGCCCACCGTGGAACTCTACGTGCCCGCGTCCGGCGGCCTGCACGACGTCTCGGTGCTTGTGGGCTCCCGCGGGGTCGGCCGCGTGGCCGAGCTGCTCGGCGACCTCGTTCGCGCGCAGGGCTACGCACCCTTCGGCCTCGTCGACGGCCGAGTCTCCGACGAGCTCATGGGCAACCTGCTCCGGAACCTCCTCGAGCTTCGAATCCTGCGTCACCAGGACGAGCTCCTCGTGCTCGACGACGACTACCAGTCGTCACTGATGGCGGCGCGCCTGCGCACCGTGTTCCGGCCCGGCAAGGAGCTGCAGAAGCGCATGGTCGAGGAGCTCGCGCTGCGGGCGTCGGAGGGAGGTGCCGCATGAGGCCTCGCAAGGTCGACCTGGCATTCGACTGGATGCGCAGCCAGCCGCGGCGGGCCTTCCACTACCGGGACGAGGTATGGGCGGCACTGGCGGAGCTCCATTCGGACGAGTTCGCCGTGAGCGACGATCGCAAGACGCCGTGGTTTTCCCTTCATCGAGACATGACGGAGGACGCCCGTTTCCTTCGAGGTGACAAGGGGATGTTCGAGCTCGTCGAAGGCGCCATCGCTGAGGTCACCTCGGCCGAGGCCGCTGCCGTGCCCGACGCGAAGGAACCAAGGGTCTGGATCTTCCAGGCCAATCCCAAGTTCTACCGGATCCTCGAGGCCCTCCAGCACCTCGACCGGATGCAGTTCCTGACCAACCGATACAAGGACCGCATCCACATCGGCGACATCGTCCTGCTCTGGATGTCGGGCAATTACGCGGGCATCTACGCCCAGGCTCATGTCGTGGAGGGCATCGCGGATCGGAAGTCCGATGGCGACGATGCAGCATTCTGGGCGGACCCGAGCAACGGAGCCACGACCAAGCCCCGCGTCGTGCTCGCGATCGAGAAGCGGTTCCTCGGCAACCCACTCCTCAAGACCACCATCGCGGCCAGGAAAGGGCTGGCCAACCTGATGATCCTCCGGCAGCCGAACGGTACCAACTTCCCCGTCGACGCTGACGCGTGGGAGCTGTTGCGACCGCTCCTGCCCATAGAGGAGACCCACGAGCCGGCGCGTGAGGTCCTCACATGGGCGATGAAGCGGGCCAGGGCCGGCAAGATCTACGACGAGAGCTGCAACGAGCTGCTCGAGCGCTTCGTCGCCGAGACGTTCGCCGATGGAGACGAGTACTCCCGGGACGAGATCACAAGCTGGTTCGCAGCGAACTACCCGCTCTTCAAACCGATCACCGTTCAATGCCACATCGAGAAGTACACGACTAACTTCCGCAGTCGCGTCCACTACAACGCGACGCCAGAGCACGACCTCCTCTTCCGCGTCGACGACGACTGGGCTCGCCTTCGCCTCTACCGACCGGGCGACGATCCCCCGCCGATCCACGACAAGCCTGACGCGCCGAAGCGCTCGAAGGCCAAGACGTCGACGAAGGCGAAGCAGGTCTCACCCCTCGACCGCAATCGCCGGCTGCTCGCGCATCTCGCCACCCTCGGCGAGCTCACGCTGGGTGATCTTGAAGACCTTGGGCTGCATGAGGCGCAATTGAGCGACTGGCTCGACTCGCTGCTGGCGCGTCGTCCCGAGGCACACGTGGTCTCCCCGCTCTTCCTTCACCTCATCGACGGAGACGCGGGCCCGTCCGCGTTCACCACCCGGCTTGCGGCGCACTTCATGGGCGAGCACCTCCGGCGACACGCCCCGGAGCCGATTCCGGAGCTCGAGGAGCACGTCTGGGCACGGTTCGGACGTTGGCACCTGACGCAGCCCCACGGCGGCGATCAGAAGACGCACGCCTACCTGAGCGTGCCCATCCGCGAGCCGCGCGACGTGGCGGCCTCAGAGCGACTCGACCTGTTCGCTCAGCTTCCGCCGAAGGTGATCGGGGACCTGATTCGAGAGCCCGAGTTTCTCTCGGAGCAGCAGTCCTGGAGCGCCGACGCGGCGTCGAAGTTGGAGGGGCCGCTCAGCACGCAGCTCCGTCGAAGCTGGAAGCGCCCGTTGCTTCTCAGCACCGTGGAACTGCTCGTGGCCGACGACGGCCAGGTGCTGATCGGCGAGATGGAGCGCACCGACGTGATGGCCCGGAACTACGTCGTCGCCGGCCTACCGCTCTGTCGCCACGGCGAGTGGGAGCCTGCCGCCACGCTCGGTCGCGAGGCCGCCGCAGAGCGACTCTTCCAACACCCCGTCGCGGCGGCGCTCCTTCAGTTCGAGGTTCACCGCCTGTTCGCCGGCCTGGCGGGCGATGTGGCGGCGCTGATCCACGTCGGTGGGGGTGTGGCGCATCTCGAGCTCGACGGCACCGGGCGGGGCCCTCTGTGGCGCCACGTCCGCTCGATGCTCGAGCAGGTCGGCTACTGGCCGGTGGGGGCCAGCACCGAGGATTCGCTCTGGGCGGGCGCCGTCCACGTGATGCTGAAGAACCTGGAGCTGCTCGATGTATTCGAGCGCGACGGCGACGTGCTGCGTCTGACCGACGACTACCAATCCAAGATCAAGGCTCATCCGGGACACCTGCAGAACCGGGGCGAAAAGCCCTACCGCGTTCGCCTGTCGCAGTTCCTGGCGACTTTCCACGGAGGACAGGCATGAACACGCCGTTGGTGCATATCGCGCTCCCCAAATTGTTTCTATGGAGCGAGGCGGCTCGCATCCAGGAGTACCCGGAGGCGGCGGCCCGTGCCGAGCCAGGCCGCGTCTATTCACGGGCCGATCTCGAGCGCGTGGTCTTCGACATCGCTCCCACGATGCAGTTCAGGGGCGGGGCGCCGCGCGGCAAGGGGACCGACGGCGTCATCAACACGTACGGGATGGAGCGCAGCGGCGCCCGCTACCGCATCAACGGGATCAGCCTCTTCGAGCGGGTCGACAAGGGCCTCCGGGCCACCGCGGAAGGCGTCGCGCTGGGGAAGGCATTTCGCGAGGCGGACGCTGGCGTCGACTGGGCTCGCGCCCTCGCGAAGCAGCTGCTTCGACGTGAGCCTCGCACGCGCTTGGTGATCGGGCTTTGCCTTGCGGGCTGGCAGCTGGGAGTCGAGGCGCCGGGCGGTATCCCCACGGGCGCGTTGTCGCTCACGTCGCCCGAGGGCAATGTCCTCGAGATCGCACAGCGCAACTGCGACGGCTTCAACGCGCTGCTGCGCGACAACGCCGAGCTCGCCCTCGGGCCGCGTTGGCGCGCTGACCTTTCGGCTCTGGGCGAAACCGCGGCGGTCGTGTGGGAGGGCGTCCAGGGTGGAACACCCTCGACGAACGACCTCCCGACCGCGCTCAAGAAGGCCCTGGCCGTGTTCTTCCACATCCGAGCCTTCGATGGTGGTCCCTCGACCTGGGGCCTGGACGCCGGTGGACTCGCTGGTGCGCTGGCGGTGGAGAACCTCGTCGAGCTCGGATTCGAAGACGCAGCGCCTGCGCGGCTGACCGACGACGAGGCGTTCGCCCGGGCGCTTCGCGATTGCGTGGACGCCGAGGGCTTTCTCATTGTGAGTCAGCTCGGCGAGCGCTTCGGCGAGCTCCTTCAGGTGCCGGACGAGGATCGAGCCGTCGTCCTCGACAGCTACATCCGGACGGCGATGTACCACGAGCAGCTGCGATTGCTCGACCGCCACCCAGGACAACCCCGCATGGGACGAGGGCTGTTCGGCGAGCCCGGCGCACGTCGCGTCCGCATCGACTTCACGCCCCTCTACAAGACCATGAACGTCGAGACTGCGGAGCAGACCCCCACGGGTTCCTCCAGGGAGATGCAGGGAGAAGACCGATGACCATCACCAAACCGTGGGCCGCCAAGGGGGTCGCACTCTATCCGCCTTCCTTCTCCATGGTGGGCCAGAACCAGGTGTTCAATGCACTCCACCAATTCCGCCGATCCTTCTGGGACGGTGCCGCGAACGACATCGCCGGCTTCTTCATCGCGTTCGGCGACTGGGGTCTGGGTAAGACACGGCTTGGCTACGAGCTCATCGCAGAAGCGACGGGCCGCGTAGACCGGTGGCTACTCAACAAGAACGAGTACGTCATCCCGCCCTTCCATCAGCCAGACAAGAGGCCGCGTGTGCTCGAGCCGGCGCTGCAGGATGGCATCCTGCCGCTCTACATCCGCTACAGCACCGTGTGCGACGACGCGCTCGACGCTGCGACGTGGGTGGCTCGCCTGGCGGTCGAAGCCCTGCGGCACACGTTGCGCGCCGACCCTGCCGCTGGCGGGCCGCGGGACCTCTACGAGGACCTCAACGCGGCGATGCAGGCCAAGGGCGTGAACCTGAAGGCGCTCTCGCTCGTCGACGACGACACGCGATCGTTCGAGGACCGGCTTCGCGATGCGAAGAAGGTCTTGGGTGATGCTGGCCTGAACCACCTCTGGATCATCGTCGACGAGGTCGAGACGCCCGGTGACCTGAAACGGGGCCTCCGCGAGGACACGCAGACCAAGGTCGACGACGAGTACCTCCTGATGGTCTCGGAGGTCATCAAGCACGAGAACTGGCGAAACCAGCATCCGGACGTGAACTTCCTGCTGCTGTGCAGCGTGGGCATGCGCGACCAGATCCATATCGGTCCAAACCTGCGCCGAGCGAGCTCGGTCACGATCGAGCCGAACCAACTGACCGACGTGCAGAGCTACGTCGACCACATCAAGGGCGGCCTGGTCGACCCGCACGCCGTCGAATACCCGGTGGGGACGCTCGAGGGCGCGTTCCTCTCGGCCAACCGGAACTTCGGCTGGCTGAACGTGGTCATGTCGTCCATCCACGAGACGTACGCCCGGCACATGGAGCGCGGCTACCGCTCGAGCGCCTGGGAGCTCCTGAAGGACTTCGCCAAGACCGATGCCCGGGCCAAGCATATCTTCAACGACGACGCCGTCCTGCCCCTGCTCGGCAAGGTAACCGGGGTCCCCAAGCAGGAGCTGGAGCGGCTCGTGTACGGCCAGCTGCCGGCTCCGGTCGGCGGGGCGGCGAAGGCGGCGTTGACCGAGGAGATGGCCGATGCGCTGCTCGCCCACGAGGTCGCGGGCCGCGGACATGCCTTCGCGGAGCTCTTTCAGGTTCACATCGACGAGCGCGCGCTCGCGAACGAGCTGACCCGTCCTGAGTTCGGTTTCAAGGCAAAGGAAGGGATGACGGACACGTACTTCACCCCGACCTGCGAGGTGTCCGTCGTCGGACTGCTCGAGGCATTGCGCGCGTTCTCCGTTGCGGTCGGGGGAGCCCCGGGCGCGGCTGGTGACTTCGTCGTATACGCCGACCTGGAGCAATGGGGCGAGCAGCTGGCGGCGCTCTACCCGCGAGAGGGCATCGAGTTCGCGGCCGAGTCGCTCCACCGCATCTTCTCGAAACCGGAGTACCGGGTCGACGGGACCCGGTTCATCGGGATGTCGTTCCGGCTCTGGCGCGAGTTCAACAAGCTCCTGGTCTCGGCGGCTGAGAGTGTTCGCTTCTTCAGGGACGGCAAGTACGAGGCTTCGCTCGACGAGTACGTCCGCGGCGTCAGTCAGACGAAGGCGAAGCGCGGGACGGCGATCTGCCTTGGCCTCGCGAAGCTCCTCGACGACCACCTCAAGGATGAGGCTACCAAGCACATCTCGGGGCTCAAGGACGTTCCGCACAAGGCGCTCACCTCCGCGTTCGGCTCGCCGTCGCTCGACGGGCTTCGGGTCACGCCGGATGGTCGGTGCACGGTCGTGTACTGCCTGGACGCGCAGCAGACCCTCGACAAGCTACGCGCCTACATCGGCCTCGAGCGGGTCCACCCGATCCTCGTCCTGTTCCCGGCAGGCGCGGACGTGGCCTCGTTCGAGCAGCAGCTCGATGCGTCGCCGGCCCTTCGCCGCTGCGTACTGACGCGGCGCCTCGTGTCGCAGGAGGAGGAGTTCCTTCTCAAGTACTCGGGCCGGGGATCCGCCTACAGCGCCCACGAGGCACGCCTGAGCAAAGTCGCGAAGGGGCTCGAGGGTTCCTACCGCGACGAGTGGCAAGCGAAGAGCCGGGAGTGGGCGAACGGCCTCCGCAAGACCGGCTATCTCCTCGCGCCCATCTGGAGCCGCAAGACCGGCAACAACACGTCCGATTTCGCGAAGGGCTACCGCTACATGTTGGCGAACGACTGCTCGCTCGATGCAGCCGTCGACACGTCCGGCGGACCTCTGAACAACGTGGAGTTTGAAAACTGCCGACAGGCGGCGAAGAAGAACATCGATGCACCTGCCGCGTGGAAGTACGGCGACCTCCTGGGCGTGCTGACGACCGACGGCAGCCTGCTTCCGAAGGTGCCCCGGTGCTTCTTCGCGCTCCTCCAAGAGCTCAAGACGCAGTCGGCGGTGAGCAAGCTCGCCAACAGCTTCTTTTTCACGGTGCCCGACAACGAGATGAAGGCACCGCAACAGCTCGAGCAGATCCTCGAGGTGCTCATCGGCATCGGGCTCGTCCGCAAGAAGAACGACCTCTACAAGGCCGTCGACCGGACGATGCTCGAGAGTCGCCGCCAGTCGGCGTCGACCTGGCTCGAGGGGGAGTGCAAGGACTCGGTCAAGACGCTCACAGACCTGTTCCCCACGCAGGCCAGCATTCTGCTGAGCAACAACTACCCCACGGCCAAGCAGCAACTGGTGACGGCAGAAGAGCGGATCCAGCAGGTGAGCTCGGACCACCTGACCGCCGACATCGACAGCCTGGCCGAGAGATCGCTCAAGACGGTCGTCGCTCAGGTCCTCGACATCGAGGAGCGCATCCTCGGTGTGTGCCCGCTTGAGATAGGCGAGACGGCGCTCCACTTCGACTGCTCGCCGGCGCGAATCCTGTCCTACGAGACCCGGTATTCGACGCTCTCGCTGTGGGAGCGCGTCGCCTTCCTGGCGTGGCTGAAGAAGGCGTTCCTGGAAGCTCGGGACGAGATGATTGAGGAGATCGACCATCTGCTAGGCGAGGCGGCCACGCTCGATGAGGCCGAGGGCCACCCCTTCCCCATCGCCCCGGTCACGCTGCCGCTCAAGGCCATCAAGTCCGAGCTCGAGAACGCGGTGAAAGGGACCGCCGCGGCAGGCACGCAGACGCGGATGGCGACGATCCCGGTCGCGTCGTACACGCTGATGATTGACCAGTACCTGGTCAGCTCGCAGTACGAGCCCGCGTATAAGCGCATGGACGCGCTGAAGGACCTGATCAGCAAGGAGCGGCCCGGTAGCTTCTTCGCGCAGTTCAAGAAGCTCCATGAGCAGTGGGCGAAGGCGGTCAAGGACTACAAGGCCGCCGCCTCCGCGTGGCAGTCGCTGGGCGACTTCACGACCGACGCTCCGCAACCGGTGCAGGCCTCGCTCAACCCGCTCAAGCTCGAGGTCCAGAAGTTCCGCGGCCTCGTGGAGGGAGGCCTGAAGCAGCAGGTGCAATCGCTGATCGATCAAGTGGCGGAGACCGAGCTCTTGAAGAGCTTGGAGATCGAGGTCGTCGCGACCGCGCAAGCGGTCCAGGGGCTCCCGCAGCGGGTCACAGAGAAGCTCGAAGAGCTCAAGACGGAACTCCGGCAGGTGATCCGGCAGAAGGAGCTGCGCGCGCTCAACCGGGTTTTGAAGTCGAACGGGAAGCCGACCAAGGCGGAGCCGACGCCGGCTGCGACCTTCGGGACCACGAAGGCGCGCTACGAGGCGTTCAACAGCGAGGTCTCCCAGGAGGGCGCAGGCTTCTTTGAGGGCGCTGGCAAGGACGTCCACTTCGGTCTGTGGATCGATATCTCCGGCGACCTGGAGGCCGGCTCCTACGACGAAGACCAGCACCCGGACCACGCCGACGCGATTCGCGAGCTCAAGGAGATGAAGCTCATCCGCTCGAAGCTGGAGCTCCGATGAAAGCGCGCATCGTCGAAGCACAGGCTGACCTGTTCGAGGTCGGCGTCCTCTCGCAGACGGCAGAGGTCGAGAGCGTTCCCATGGATCGGCTCCTGGCTGATCCGTCGGGGCCTCCGCTCGTCGTCGTCGGTGGGTTGCTGGATGCCGAGCGCCTCGTCGACATGCGCAAGCTATCGTCCGCGCTCGCGCGGTCGCGGGTCGCCGTCATCGTCGTGCCGCCGTTCACGGATCTGGACCTCGGCCGCTACTTCGAGACGCCGGTCCAGCTGGGAGCCCGACGCCGCGCTGCGGATTTGGTTGCTCGCATCACCGACGGTGCGCTCGGGGAGGTCCTCGGCGGAGGGGTGAAGGTCCGGTCGGACCACTTCTTCGACACAGCGCTCGGCGCAGGCGTGCTCGCCGTGGATGCCCAGAACAAGCCCGTGCTCCTCCGGTACCAGGCGACCAACACCGCGGGTCCGGTGTTCTTCTCCGCGCTCCAGCTGCTTACCTACACGGCGCTGACCGACGAGGCGCATCGCCAGAGCCTGCTTGGGCACCTCTTGTCGTGGACTCCGTCGGTCTCTGCGGAGGCCAGGGAGATCGCACGGCAGCCGTCCAACCCGCCGAAGGCCGAGACAGTCGGCGAAGGGGTGCTCGTCCCCGTTGCGCTGCTCCTTGCGGCCGGCGGCCCACAGACAGCGGAGCTCCTGCGATCTCGAGCCGGGACGCTCCTTGGCGTGGACCTGAGCGCCAATGACGTCGGTCGAGCCCTCGAGGAGCTCACGCGTCAGGGGCTCGCGGCCTCCGGCGCGTCGGCACCGAGCGATCGCGAGGCTCTCGTCCGGTTTCTCGAGCAGCGCGGGATGCACCCGTACCTGCGTGAGCTTGGGGCCCTGCTCGCCTCAGAGGAGACGACGACATGAAAAGCATCGAGCTGGCTCGCGCACTCGCCGCGACAATGAGCCTGCGGCTTCCCGGCACCGCCGGGAAGATCGCCAACAAGATGCGGTACATCGACTCGAAGGCCCCGCTCTTCGTGCGTGGCGGCATCATCCGCAGCGTCGAGTCGCGCCGGTTCGATCGCGTCTACGCAGTCGGAGTTTCCTCCAAGAGCCGGAGCATGCCCGCCCTGGGCGGCATTCTTTATGGAGCCGCGGCGCTCCGCCACGACATCGTCGTGTCTGGCAACCAGGTGACGGAGGGCTTCCAGGACAGCCGCGTCGACATCAATGACATGAACTTCCTGGACGCGTCCGAGCGACTTGCATGGAAGGAGTACATCCTCGTCTACCAGCTCCTGACGGACCTGCTGGATTCGGATACGAAACCGGATGTCATCTTCGTCGACATCCCGCTCCTTGTCCCGCGTGCCGAGCAGAGTCTCAGCCTCGCCGAGCCCGACGTCGAGGAGGAGTGGCGCGAGCTGATCGAGGTGATGGAGGCGTTCTGGCAGCGGTTCCTGCCGTCCATCTACCCGAACGACCCGAACGGTCCGTTCCTCGTCTCGCTTCAGTCGCGCCGCGACCTCAACGCCGCCGTCTTGAACGCGCTCCGTGAGAAGGGACCGGCGGGTTCCCCCGAGGCGATCGGCAGCGAAGCGCTGGACCTCGTGCAAGGCGAGTGGGTGCAGCTGCGGCGGGTCGGTGTTCTCCGCTTCCTCCGTGGTGCCCTGCGCGCAGGGCATCGGACGGCCGCCTACTACTACGAAGCGCTGGGACGCCAGATGAAGCGCTTCGAGCCTCGGACGGTCGCGAACCACGGGCTCATCGGCTTCCACATCCAGGTCGGCCTCAGAACGCCGATCTGGAAGATCGAGACCGTCGGTGCTCCGGGGCAGTGGGACTCCGAGGCCCTCGACAGGCTGGCCAGCATCACCGCCTTCCTGACGCTGAACGATAACCCGCGGATGAAGCCGCTGCCGCTCTGGTACGCCGAACAGCTCGTGATGATGCCGCGCGAGGTCCTGTCCAACTACCTTCGTTCGACCCTGGGCATGCTCAAGGACCGTGCCGTTGATCGAGCCTGGCTCGAGGGCGTCGACACCATGGATGAGGAGTGAGCATGTTCCGAGACGACGAGAACTACATTGGCAAGCTGGTCGGCAACACCGGGGAACCCAACAAGCTGACGATCGCGCTGCGTACGAGCTTCTCGGCGCGGCGTGGGGAGTTCGTGCGAGTCGCGCACCAGGAGCGCGAGTCGGAATCGCAGCTCGATGTGCTGGGCCGCATCGTGGGGCTCTCGAGGTCGAACATCCTGTTCAGCCCAGCGCTCGGCGAAGGGATCAGTGAAGTCGAGCTGCTGCCGCAGTCGCGGCTTTCGGGCGAGACGGTGTACGCGACGCTCGAGCTGGTTGGCTACAAGGATCCGTTCACCGGCGAGATCCGGATCCCCCGACGGCCCCTGACGCCGGGGACGAAGGTCTACGGAGTCGACTACGCGTTCCTCACGAGCTTCTACGAGTTTTCCGAGGACACCAGCATCCATCTGGGCAACCTTGTCGGCTACGAGAAGGGCGAGAACATCGTCCCGGTCTTCCTCGACGCGAACACCTTGGTGACCGAGCACCTCGCCGTGCTTGCGATGACAGGCTCGGGGAAGAGCTACACCGTCGGGCGCGTCATCGAGCGGCTGGTCTCACAGCTCAACGCGTCGGTCGTGGTCTTCGACCCGCACGGCGAGTACGGCAAGGCCTTTCGAACCGGCAAGCTCAACTTTAACGACCGGCTCGACAAGGTCGAGGATCCTCGGGACCGGCAAAAGCTCGCGGAGATTCAAGATGCCCTCCAGCAGCTGCAGGACAGCGGGGGCGGCATCAAGGTCTATACGCCGCAGCTGCGGAGCTTCGACGAGAAGTACGCGGGGAAGAACATGCGCCTCGCTCTTCAGCTCGACCACTTCGACGTGGACGAGTTCTCCGGGGTGCTCCCTGGACTGACGGAGCCGCAGCAGCGCGTGCTCGATGTCGCACTCCGCTACTGGAAGGAGAACATCGATGAGCCTCGCGACATCCAGGAGCTCTTCGCGGTCCTCGATGATCTCGACCGCCTGAAGGAGTGGGTGACGGAGTCCGGCAGCCAGGGCGAGGCCAACGCGCTCCGTGGAGGGAGCGCCAACATCGCCGCCATCCGCCTTCGGCGCATGATCAACGAGGCGCAGAGCTTCTATTCGCGCGCGGCCGGTGAGCCGTTCGACGTCTACGAGATGGTCGGCGACGACAATGCCGAGGCCGGACGGCTCTGCATCATCGACCTCCAAGGGCTCTCGAACACGGCGCGGCAGGTCATCGTCG
Organism: Streptomyces sp. NPDC001270; assembly: GCF_042896695.1. Lineage (NCBI taxonomy): Bacteria > Bacillati > Actinomycetota > Actinomycetes > Kitasatosporales > Streptomycetaceae > Streptomyces > Streptomyces sp. NPDC001270. The sequence goes on from NZ_JBIAXM010000022.1 coordinate 58,888, forward strand.
CGCTCATCTCGAGTGAGCTGATGAAGGCGGCGGCCGACAAGCAGCGCCCGACCCGACCGGTGTTCATTGTCTACGAGGAGGGGCATAACTTCGCGCCCGCCGGCGAGGCTGCGATCTCGAAGAACATCATCAAGCGCATCGCGGCCGAGGGCCGGAAGTTCGGCGTGGGCTTCGCCATCGTCAGCCAGCGCCCGAGCAAGCTCGACTCCGACGTGACGAGTCAGTGCAACACCATCGTCGCGATGCGCATCAAGAACCCGGACGACCAGCGGTTCATCCAGAAGACCTCCGACTACTTCTCTGCAGCGGACCTGGCGGAGCTCCCGACGCTGTCGACCGGTGAGGCGCTGATCTGCGGACGGGCGATCATCGCGCCGCTCGTCGTGAAGGTCGGCACCAAGGCGCTCGTTCACGGCGGTGAGTCACCGCGCGTGTGCGAGCGCTGGGGGAGGTCGGGAGGATGATGGGTGACCGCTCGACATCACCGGCGGACCTAGTGTTCGACGGGCTCACCAACCGCGAACTGATGGTCGAGCACTTCCCGATGCTGCTGTCGGGGATCCCGGACATCGGGCTCACGGTGCACTCGCACTTCCTCACGGTCCTGGCCACCGCGGGGCAGTCGCAGGGCTACGCCGCCGTGGCGGAGTGCCCGATCTGGTGGGCCCGCGACAACGGCCTCGGAGACGTGCGCGCGGACTCCGTGTGGTTCGAGAAGCACTCGGGCGATGCCTCGCTTGCGTTCGAATTCGAGAGGTTCGAGCGTGGTGACGAGGGGAAGCTGAGGGGCAAGGTCGAGAACCTCGCGATCGCGTCGACCGCGTCCCCGAGCTTGAAGCTGTGTGTCCTGATCTACTGGGTGCGCAGCGGCTCGGCTCCGCGCAGCATGGACGCCATCATTGCAACTTACCGCGAAGGGTTCAGGCGTCGTGGCAGTGACGTGGACCCGGCACGGACACCGTTGATGATCATCAAGTGCGTGATGCGCCCCGCTCCCGATTCCGAACGTCTCGTGTTCGGCGAGTTCCTGCGCGACGAGCGCAATGAGCGGCTCGCCTTGGGGAGGGCGTAGTCATGGCGCTGATCGTGTTCCGCGGCGAACCCAGCGAGGAGCTGGGCGATCGGTTTCGCTTGCTAGCCGAGCTCGGCAAAGGGAGCTTCGGCGAGGTGTGGCAGGCGCGGCGGCTGAAGGATGGTGCCACGGTCGCGATCAAGATTCCGAAGGACCAGGAGAAGGGAGAGGAGGTGCTTCGCAAGGAGTCAGACATCATCAGGGAAATCCGTCACCCGAACATCGTTCGAGTCCACGGCTTCCACAACATCAGCGAGCTCTTCGTGATCGAGATGGAGTTCGTTGATGGCTACGACCTGGCGAAGGTCCTCGACAGCGTCAGTACGCGGGCGCCGCTCACCTTCGAACGGATGCTGGAGTGGACGATGCAGATCCTCGACGGTCTTGCTGCCGTCCACGCCGCGAACATCTCGCACAACGACCTGAAGCCGCAGAACATCCTCGTCGACAAGGCGTCCGGGGCAGCGAAGATCACCGACTTCGGGTCGAGCCGCCGGCTTGAGGATGTGTGGGTTTGGACCAAGCGCCACGGCACGGAGGCGTACATGGCCCCGGAGGTGGCGCTCGAGGGGAAGCGCGCCCGGGACGTCAGCGACCTCTACTCGATCGGCGTTCTCCTCTACGAGATGGCCACGGGACGGTTGCCCTACTCGAGCCCGCATCAGCTGCTGACCGGCGTGCAGATCGCCAAGCCTCGTGAGGTCAACCGCGATGTGCCTGCCGATCTCGAGGACGTAATCCTTCGCGCGATGGCGTGGCGGCCCGAGAACCGTTTTCAGAACTGCGGGTCGATGCGCGCCGCCGTGCAGGCATGCCTTGACCGGTTGCGCGCTGAGGCGGCGACGGCAGCCGTGCCGGCTCGCTCGGAGCCCAGCCAGCTCGGCTTCCAGCCGCCCTCGTCGAGTCCGCTCTACTACCTCGAACTGGCCAAGCAGCGGCTCGCCGAGGGCGACGCTCAAGGTGCCCTGGAGGCGGCGGAGGCCGCTGTCGATCGGAGCGACGGCCATCCTCAGTACCTGCGGATGCTCGGCGGCATCTGTATGCGACTGGGGTACGACCGCAAAGCGGCCGAAGCGTACGAGCAGCTGCTCGTTGCCTTCGATCGTGGCTACCCGGTCGAGGGTCAGCAGCGACGCGACGTGCTCGAGCGACTCGGTCAGCTGTACACCAGCCTCCAGCGGTACGGCGACGCGGTGGCGATCTACGAGCGCCTTGTGGACGCCGTCAACCGGCCGTACTCGCGGTTCCGGCTCGCCGTCGCGGCGGGACTTGATGGCGATTACGGGCGCGCGATCCAGTTGCTCGAGACCGTTCGAGCGGAGCGGCCGGATGCCGTCGTCGTCTACTCCAAGCTCGGGTGGGCGCACGCCCTCAACGGGAACGATCGCCTCGCTCTCAGCTTCTACAACCAGGCCCTGGCGCTTGACGCCTTCGACCTGTTCAGCCTCTTCGAGCTCGGGAAGTACTACTTCATGGTCGGGGATCGGCGACGCGCCCGGGAGTACTTTGAGCGAGTCATGGAGGCGGACAAGCAGGGCTTCTACGGCGACCGCGTCCGCGAGCTCACGAGCCCGACAGCCTGAGCTCCGCCCACAGATCGCGCTGGTGCTTGTGCCTGGCGGTTACTGACCTTGAATGCGTGATGTCGTCATGGTGGTTTGCGTAGGCCGATGTCGATGAGGCAGCCATCGAAGACGTCGTGTCGGTACTGGAGTTGGCGAAGGCCGCGCCTGATGGCGGTGATCAGGTCGTCGGGGTCGGCGAAGGCCCGGTTCGCCTGGCTGGTGCGCCGCAGCACGGTGCGTCGTTCGAGGTAGGTGTGAGTGCGGGCGTCCCGGTGTATGCGTGTCACGACGATGAGGTAGAGGGCAAGGTTGGCCTGTCGGTTGCCTCCGTGGTTCAGTCTCCGGCGCTGTGTTTTCCGGAAGAATTAGCGTCTTCCAACCTCACGTTGAGGCGTAGTGAAGGACGAGGACGGCACTCCGGTTGGTGCCGCAGCGGAGATCCCGCAGGAGGCGCCAGCCCTTCAAGACGGCCATGGCCTGCTCGCCGACGCCTCGGATCTTGACGTGGCTGTTGTTGCGCCGCCGCTTCCAGTGCCTGAGCCGACGGCCCCGGAAGGGGACTCGGATGTGCCGCCCGGCGCCTTGGTACGCCTTGTCCGCCCAGCACTTCAGTCCCCGCGGCGGCGAGTGCGTCGACGATCCCGCGCTAGCGGGCAGCGGTCAGGTCTTGGGTGGAGCCTGGCAGGGCCGGGGAAGCCCACAGCATTCGGCCGAATGTGAGGATCTGAAGGTTCATGCCGCGCCGTTTGTGTTTGGAGCAATTGTCAAATTCTGTGGATCTGGTCCGCGCGGCCGGACGTCAGTTGGTTCAGAACCGAGTCCCGTCTCACAGGGTGGTGTTCGCCTGCCGCATGGCGGATGAGCTGCTAACTTCCGCGTCATGGCGAACCAGAGCGACGGCACAGATCTCCGAAGCCGGGTGGCCGATGCCGACAGCGGTGTCCTGTTGTTCGGCATCACGCCGCCCCGCCTGAGCAACACTCCCGAGCGGATCCGGGAGATCACCGCAGCCACCCTGGCACGGTTGGAGTCCCTCGATGTCGACGGTCTGGCGCTGTACGACATCGACGATGAGAGCGACCGTAATCCGGCGCAGCGGCCGTTTCCGTACCTGCCGACCATCGACCCTGCCGTGTACCACGCGGACTATCTCGGCAAGTGGAACCGCCCGGTGGTCGTCTACCGGTGCGTCGGCAAGTACTCCCAGACGGAGCTTCGGACCTGGCTGCGGACGGCCGACGCCGACCGGCTGCTCGGCGTCTTCGTCGGCGCGTCCTCGAAGGGGAAGGCGGTGCGGACCGGCCTGTCCGAGGCGCAGGACCTGCGCCGCGATGTCCGCCCAGACCTGCTGCTCGGTGGCGTGGCCATCACCGAACGCCCCGAGGAGCATCTGCGGCTCGTCGCCAAGCAGGTGGCCGGATGCGCGTACTTCATCTCGCAGGTCATCTACAGCGCCGACGCGGCGAAAAGCATGGTCTCCGACTACTACTACGCCTGCCGCGAGCGGGACCTCGAACCGAGGCCCGTCCTGCTCACGCTCTCGGTGTGCGGCTCGGTGAAGACGCTGGCGTTCCTCCAATGGCTCGGCGTCGACGTCCCGCGCTGGCTGGAGAACTCCCTACGCCATGCGGACGACACCCTGGCCGAGTCTACCAGCACTGCTTGGCGAACGCCCGGGACCTGATCGCCTTCTGCCGCAAGCTCGGCATGCCGTTCGGCTTCCTCGTGGAGAGCGTGTCCATCCGCAAGGTCGAGATCGACGCCTCGGTCGCCCTGGCCCACGAGCTCAGCAGGCTGCTCGGACGAGGTACACCCTCGGTGTGAAGCCGGGCACGAACGTGCGGCTGTCGAATCCCGCGATCGGGACGCGGCTCAGGCCGCGCTGGCGTCCTCCCGTTCGACGAGGACGCCGCGCTTGAAGCGGGCTCCGGCTCGCACGAGGGCGACCAGGTGCGGCGCATTGACCGCGCGCCAGCGTTCCTGGGCGGACTCGATCAGCTTGAACGTCATCGCCAGTGCGGCCGACCGCGACCCGGCGCCGCGGGTGACCTTGGTGCGCAGCCGCACAGTGGAGAAGGTCGACTCGATCGGGTTCGTGGTACGCAGGTGGATCCAGTGCTCGGCCGGGTAGTCGTAGAACGCCAGCAGCACGTCCTCGTCGTCGACGACCTTCGCCACGGACTTGGGGAACTTCGCGCCATACTGCTTCGCGAACGCCTTGACGGTGGCCCTGGCCTGGTCTTTGTCCTCGGCATTGTAGATGTCTGCGATCGCGTTCTTCGCCGCCGGCTGCGCCGACTTCGGGAGAGCATCCAGGACATTTGCCGTTTTGTGCACCCAGCATCTCTGCTCGCGCGTTTCGGGGAACACCTCGCGCAGCGCCTTCCAGAAGCCCAGCGCGCCGTCGCCGATGGCCAGTACCGGGGCGCGCATGCCGCGCCGGGCGCAGTCGCGCAGCAGGTTCGCCCAGGACTCGCCGGACTCCCGGTAGCCCTCGTCCAGGGCTATCAGCTCCTTGCTGCCGTCGGCCCGAACGCCGACCATGACCAGCACGCATGCCTTGGCCTCGTCCAGGCGCACCTTCAGGTGCACGCCGTCGGCCCACACGTAGACGAAGTCGGTCTTCGATAGGTCCCGTTTCTGGAACGCTTTGTGATCGTCGCTCCACTGCGCGGTCAGCCGCGACACGGTCGCCGACGACAGCCCGGCGGCCGAGCCGAGGAACTGTTCCAGTGCCGGGACGAAGTCGCCGGTGGACAGGCCGTGCAGGTACAGCAGCGGCAGCACGTCCGATATCTTCGGGGTCTTGCGGGCCCACGGCGGCAGGATCGCCGAGGAGAACCGTTTGCGTTCCCCGGTCTCGGCATCGATCCGCTGGTCGTTCACTCGCGGCGCTTTGACCTGCACCGGCCCGGCCGTGGTGGCTATCGTCCGCTCTGCGTGGAAACCGTTGCGCACGACCAGACGGCGACCATGCTCGTCACGCTGGTCGGCCAGGTCAGCGAGATAGCCGTTCACCTCCGCTTCCAGCGCGGCAGCCAGCATCCGCCGGGCGCCCTCCCGGACGATCTCGTCGATCAGGAAGCCGTTCGGCGTCGTTCCGGCGGCATCAACTACGTTAAGCATGGGCGTGCCCTCCCAGCCGACGCGCCAACGCCGGCCTACTCAGTGACCTTCGAATCGATCACTCGGGAGGGTGCGCCCTCACCGAGCCGATCCACAGGTTCTGAGCATTGCTCTTGTGTTTTGCCCGAGTAGCACGGTATTTCGACGGTGATCTTGTCGATCGACAGCAGTGTGCCGTCCAGGATGATGCACGCCCTGGCTGTGGCGATCTTCCCCTCGGCCAGGGTCGGGACGCGGGCGGCCAGGACCTCAATGGCCTTACGCCGGGCCGCGCCCGCGACCTGACCGGTCGCTTCGGGATGCCCAACAGCCCAGTGCCGTCAAAGCGGTGGTGCGCCGACAGAAGCAGAATGTAACCTCCTCTCCAATCCAGAGAAGAGGAGTCGCCATGGCGACGCGGGTTGACTTTAATTTCGGTGATGACGGAAGCCAGGAGAGCGTCGTGATCTCCTCCGACCAGCTCGCCCGAGTGGTGCGCGCCGCACTGCAAGACAAGGTGCCACTGTCGGAGCAGGCCGCGCCTCATGACCTGTGGCGGGACATCGCAGTCGTGACCAGACTGCTGGATGGCCTGGAGGATTGGCGGGAGAGGGCCATCGTGGCGGTCGACGAAAGCGGCACCGTGGACCGGAGCGCCCTCGGCATCGCCGCGGGTATGGGCGCGGCAAAGCTGTACAACCTGCTGGAACGGCACGGCCGGCCACGCAATCAGACACGGCTGACCCAGGTGCAGGTGCTGGAGAGCCGGGTGACCGGCGAGGAGGGAGAGTGGGACCCGGCCCGCGTCGTCGCCACCATGAACAGCTACGGCTGGGAGACCGACGACAAGCGGGCCCGCGCACTGCTGCGGGCACTGACCGAGCAGGAGGTGCTGGAAAAGATTCCGAACCGAGGTGGACGCGCCGTCTACCAGCTCGTCAGTCCTAGGGACTGGCTGTACTGCCTGGACCCGGAACGCGACACGATCGACAACGGCCCCTCCACCCCAGCGCGAGTCGCGAGGCTGGCGCGCGAAGACTCCGGTCCGACCGAGTGGTGGCTCGGGAAGCCGCTGAAGCGGATGAGGGAGGGCGACCGGCTGTGGATCTACTTCGGCGGGGTCGAAGGGAAGATCGCGGCGATGGCGCATGTGACGTCGTCGCCGCGACCGGCGCCGATCGGTTCGCAAAAGCCGTACGAGTTCGACGCCGAACTGGACTTGAAGGCGACCACGGCTCTGTCCAAATCGCCGGTACGGCTTGAGGAGATGGATCAGAGGCACCCGCAGGCATGCGGGGAGATGCGGGCGGCGGATGTGAAGCTGGCCGAAGCGCGTGCCAACCTCTGACCGTCCTTCCCGCTGGGCGCGCACCGCATCGCCGTGCGTGCTCAGCTCTTGAGGGCTTGCTCGATCCGCTCGAAGTTCTCAGGGCTGAATTGCTGATCTGCACGCTCCGGTTTTGTTTCGGCGCCACCACATTCGGATGCGACGCCAGCTCCGGCACGGCGATCTTCCAGATGGCCGCGATGCGCCCGAGGACGATCACCGCGTCACGGGAGATGGCGCGGCGCACCAGGTAGAAAGCGAAGGACTGGGAGGGCAGTGTGTGCTGGATCGGCCGCCACCATTGCGAATGGTAGCCATGGAACCGCACGGCAAGGATCTGCCGGGCGAGTTCGTCGTGACTGTGCCCCTGCTTCGTCAGGCCGTTCAGGGTCCGGGACCACCACCGGAGTCCGGATGGTCCTTGTCGGGGTGCGTCAGGAAGTGGTTGGTGGGCCCGCCAGCGTGCGCGATGTGTTGCAGAGGTGCCTCAGTGGCCAAGATCGTGAGACGAACTACTCATGGCCACTACTGAGACACGACTGATCAGTGCAGGTAGGCGAGGTGTGATTGGTCAGCGGATTCGAGAACCTACACCGGGCTCCTGGTCCGCCGGTCCGCCGGTTCGCCGTCCGGCTGGTGGCCGGTCCGAACGCGGCGGCGGACCGCCTCCTGCGGGAGGCACTGCCACCGTCACCGCTCCACCGCCGCCGGATCCACTGCCGACGGATCCGGGCGAACCGCGTCGAGCGGGCTGGACCGGGCGGATGGCGATCGACCACACCGGGTCGGGCCCGGGACCGGGTCCGGGGCTCCGACCGGGGCTACCGGGGGGGCTCCGCGGTACGGCGGCCGCCGGCCGGCCGCCCTTCGTGCCCGGCGCGAGGGACCCGGCCCGGACGTGGCAGGCTTGGGGGCATGGCCGTGCAGATCAACCCCAGCATCCTGTCCGCCGACTTCGCCCGCCTCGCGGACGAGGCGAAGGCGGTCGAGGGAGCCGACTGGCTCCATGTCGACGTCATGGACAACCACTTCGTCCCGAACCTGACGCTCGGCGTACCGGTCGTGGAGTCCCTGGCCCGGGCCACGGACACACCGCTGGACTGCCACCTGATGATCGAGGACGCCGACCGCTGGGCACCGCAGTACGTCGAGGCGGGCGCCTCCTCGGTCACCTTCCACGTCGAGGCGGCCGGCGCACCCGTCAGGCTCGCCCGTGAGATCCGCGCCAAGGGCGCCCGCGCCTCCATGGCGCTCAAGCCCGCGACGCCCGTCGAACCGTACGAGGATCTGCTCCCGGAACTCGACATGCTGCTGATCATGACGGTCGAGCCGGGCTTCGGCGGGCAGGCGTTCCTCGACATCATGCTCCCGAAGATCCGCCGTACCCGGGAGCTGATCGCCAAGCACGGCCTCGAACTGTGGCTCCAGGTGGACGGGGGCGTGTCGGCGGCCACGATCGAGCGATGCGCGGACGCGGGAGCGGACGTCTTCGTCGCCGGTTCGGCGGTCTACGGGGCAAACGACCCGGCAGCGGCGGTACGTGCACTGCGCAGCCAGGCGGAGGCGGCCACCGCGAAGGCGTCCTGGGCATGCGACCAGTGAGCCACAGCTACGTGAACGGCGGCCATCGGGGCTGATCAACCGCGCCGGATCTGCAAGGATGAACGGCGAATCGAGAATGTGAACAGCAGTGAGGAGATCGCCGTGTCGGGTATGTCGGCGGGCCGCACGCGGATGGGACCCGCTGAGCTGGTGCAGGCGGCGGCCATGGCCCGCCGCTTCTACCTTGAGGGCAAGTCCAAGATCCAGATCGCGGAGGAGTTCGGCGTCAGCCGCTTCAAGGTGGCCAGGGTCCTGGAGACCGCCCTCGAACGGGATCTCGTACGCATCGAGATCCGTGTGCCGGCCGAACTGGACGCCGAGCGCTCCGACGCGCTCCGCGCCCGCTACGGGCTCAGGCACGCCGTCGTGGTCGAGTCCCCGGCCGAGGCGGAGGAGACCCCGGATCCGGAGAACCTCGGCGAGGTCGCGGCCGACCTGCTCGGCGAGCTGGTCAACGAGGGAGACGTGCTGGGCCTGGCCTGGGGCCGGTCCACCATTCACATGGCCGCCGCCCTCGACCGGTTGCCGCCGTGCACGGTGGTGCAGCTGACCGGCGTGTACGACGCCGGGACCGCCGAGCGCGGCTCGGTCGAGGCCGTCCGCCGCGCCGCCCAGGTGTCCGGCGGCGACGCGCACCCGATCTACGCGCCGATGCTGCTGCCGGACGCGGCCACCGCGGCAGCGCTGCGCAACCAGACCGGGATCGCCCGTGCCTTCGAGTACTTCGACAAGGTCACGGTCGCCTGTGTCTCGATCGGCTCCTGGGAACCGGGCATCTCGGCGGTGTACGACATGCTCAGCGACGAGGAGCGCGGCCACTACGACTCGCTCGGGGTAGCCGCCGAGATGTCCGCGCACCTCTTCGACTCGGAGGGCCGCCGGATCGGCCGGGACCTGGGGGAGCGGTGCATCACGGTCAAGGCCGATCAGCTGCGGCGGGTCCCGGAGGTCGTGGCGATCGCCGGCGGGCAGCGCAAGGCGGCCGCGATCGACGCCGTGCTGCGCTCGGGTCTCGTCACCAGCCTGGTGACGGACACCTCGGCCGCGGACTACCTGATGACCGCCGGCCCGGCGCCGCGGCCCGCCCTGAACCGGTCGGACCCCGACGGACCCTGACCGGCCCGGGCGGCGGACCCACGCGGGGGCGGCCGTGACAGCATCGGCACATGCTGGTCACGGGTCGTCCCCGTGCACGTTTCCGCGCCTCGGTCCCGCCCCGCCGAACCCGTCCGAAGGCAACCGGAGGCATCACCGCGAGGCCGGGCGGGAAGGCCCGCTACTCCGATGATCACTACGAATCGTTCCGGACGGTGCTGAGATGACGACCCCGTCGCCGACGTCGACCCCGTACGTCGTGATGCTCGACCTCGCGGGCATCATCGACAAGGCGGGCCTCATGGACCGCTCCGCGCGGGCGCTGGAGCTGCCCGACTGGTTCGGGCGCAACTGGGACGCCCTCGCCGACAGTCTCGCCGACCCGTCCGTGTGGCCGTCGCGGACGGCCGGCCGCGCGCTGCTCGTCGTCGTCACCGGCTGGCGGGCGTACGCGCGGCGGCAGCCGCAGGAGTGGACGGTCGCACAGGACGTGTTCACCGAGGCGTCCGAGCGGGAACGACGACTGACCGTGGCCCTCGCGCTGGGCTGAACCAGGAGTGACCGCGGTGCGCCGACCGTCCGGCGCCGGCCGGTCGGCGCACCGGGCTGAACCCGACGCCACCAGCGTCGTAGCCCCCCTGTAGCCCCCTGGGTAGAATCTGTGTGCAAGGCAGGTATCCGCTTCCCGCCGGCGCGGCCCCTTCCGCCCGCTTGGAGGAACCAACGGGCATGGGGCCCCTTCGTCGTGTCTTCGCGGCAGTGACCTGCGCCGTTTCACGTGAAAAAGTAGGGTCATGCGTTTTCTTGAGCCGGGTACCGGTCGGCTTGTGCCGAGTTCGTCGGCGCCCTACGACCTGACGTACGACGACGTGTTCATGGTGCCGAGCCGTTCTTCGGTGGGCTCGCGTCAGGACGTGGACCTCAGCTCCCCGGACGGCACGGGCACCACGATCCCGCTGGTCGTCGCTAACATGACCGCCGTCGCGGGGCGGCGCATGGCCGAGACGATGGCCCGGCGCGGCGGACTGGTGGTGGTGCCGCAGGACATCCCGATCGACGTCGTCACCGACGTCATCACCTGGGTGAAGAGCCGCCACCTGGTCCTCGACACGCCGATCGTGCTGGCCCCGCACCAGACCGTCGCCGACGCGCTGGCCCTGCTGCCGAAGCGGGCGCACAACGCCGGTGTCGTCGTCGACGGGACCGGCCGACCGGTCGGGGTCGTCACCGACCGGGACCTGTCCGGGGTCGACCGCTTCACCCAGCTGACCGAGGTCATGTCCCGCGACCTGCTGCTGCTCGACGCGGACATCGACCCGCGCGAGGCGTTCAACACGCTGGACACGGCCAACCGCCGCTACGCCCCGGCGGTGGACGGGGACGGCAAGCTGGCCGGCATCCTCACCCGCAAGGGCGCGCTGCGCGCCACGCTGTACACGCCGGCCACCGACGCCCACGGCAGGCTGCGCATCGCCGCCGCCGTCGGCGTCAACGGCGATGTTGCGGGCAGGTCGAAACAACTGCTGGACGCCGGCGTCGACACGCTCGTCATCGACACCGCGCACGGCCACCAGCAGTCGATGGTCAACGCGCTCAAGCTGGTGCGGGACCTCGGCCCGAAGGTCCCGGTGGTCGCGGGCAACATCGTCTCCGCCGAGGGCGTCAGGGACCTGATCGAGGCGGGCGCCGACATCGTCAAGGTGGGCGTGGGCCCCGGCGCGATGTGCACCACCCGCATGATGACCGGCGTCGGCCGGCCGCAGTTCTCGGCCGTGCTGGAGTGCGCCGCCGAGGCACGCAAGTACGGCAAGCACGTGTGGGCCGACGGCGGAGTGCGGCACCCGCGCGACGTGGCGATGGCGCTGGCGGCGGGCGCCTCCAACGTCATGATCGGCTCCTGGTTCGCCGGCACGTACGAGTCGCCCGGCGACCTCCAGCAGGACGCGAGCGGCCGGCTCTACAAGGAGTCGTTCGGCATGGCGTCCGCGCGCGCCGTGCGCAACCGCACCACGGAGGAGTCGGGCTACGACCGTGCCCGCAAGGCGCTGTTCGAGGAGGGCATCTCCACCTCCCGCATGTTCCTCGACCCGGCCCGTCCGGGTGTCGAGGACCTGATCGACTCGATCATCGCGGGCGTCCGCTCCGCCTGCACCTACGCCGGCGCCGCCTCCCTGGACGAGTTCAGCGAGAAGGCCATCGTCGGCGTGCAGAGCGCGGCCGGCTACGCCGAGGGCAAGCCCCTGCACGCCAGCTGGAACTGACCCGGCCGCGGCGCGCGGCCCGGCCGGCGGCCGGACGCGCCGCCGCGCCGGGAACCGGGGAGGGCCCGCGGTCGCCGAGCCGGTGCGCGGCGGCGGGACGGTGCCGTGCGCCGCACGGGTGACCTTCCGTATGAGGGGCGGTCCGTCCACGGTCACCTGGGTGGTGTTCGGCGTCCGGACGACGGTGGGGCTCGTGTTCTACTTCGTGTACGGCCATCGCCGTTCCCGTCCCGTGACCCCGCAGACCGTCGCGGCGGCGGAGTAGGACCCCGACGAAGAAGTGAACCACCCGCAGTGCTGAACGATCTCGACGCACGCATCGTGCACGCCCTCGCCGCGGACGCCCGCCGCTCCTACGCGGACATCGGGCACCTGGTCGGCCTGTCCGCGCCGGCGGTGAAACGGCGCGTGGACCGGCTGCGCGCCACCGGCGCCATCACCGGCTTCACGGTACGGGTGGACCCGGCGGCACTCGGCTGGGAGACCGAGGGGTTCATCGAGGTCTACTGCCGGCGCAACACCTCTCCGGAGACCATCCAGCGGGGCCTGGAGCGCTACCAGGAGGTGGTGGCCGCGTCCACCGTCACCGGTGACGCGGACGCCGTCGTCCAGGTCTTCGCCTCCGACATGCGCCACTTCGAACGGGTGCTGGAGCGGATCGCGGGCGAGCCGTTCGTGGAACGGACCAAGTCCGTGCTGGTGCTGTCGCCGCTGCTGCGCCGGTTCTCCTCGGGCGCACCGGGCTGATCCACCGTCACCCCGGACCGACGCCCGCCCCCACCCGGGGGACAGGCGTACGCGGACGACAGACGCTCACAGCCGCGGTAGCAGGCGCGGGCGACCGGTGCCCAGGGCCGATGCGGCGCGCACGGGCGACAGGCGCTGCGGGCACGCGCGCGTACGTACCCGCGCGTGCCCAGGCCGATCCGTGGGTGGCCAGGCACGACCCGGCAACGCGTTGCGCACCCGCCAAACCGGCGGACGCGCAACGAATCGCCGGGCGGGCGCGGAGCACGCAACGAACCGCTCACCGGTGCGCAACGGCTGCTTCTTGTCCGGCCCGGCGCGCCGACCGTACGGTCTAGATGCCCCCGCCCCCCGCCACCGCACCGGTGAGGACCACGCATGCGCACCGCCCTGCTCCAGAGCTCCGGCCGCCCCGGATCCGTCGTCGAGAACCTCAAGGTCCTCGACGAGGCCGCGGCCCGCGCCGCCGCCGCGGGCGCCGGGCTGCTGGCCGCGCCGGAACTGTTCCTGACGGGGTACGCGATCGGCGACGCCGTCGGCCGGCTCGCCGAGCCCGCCGACGGGGCGGGCGCCGCCGCGGTCGCCGGCATCGCCGCCCGGCACGGTCTCGCGATCGCCTACGGCTACCCGGAGCGCGCGGGCGGCGCCGTCCACAACTCCGCCCAGCTGATCTCCGCCGACGGCACCCGGCTCGCCAACTACCGCAAGACCCACCTCTTCGGCAGCTTCGAACAGGCCCACTTCACCCCCGGCGACCGGCCGGTCGTACAGGCCGAGCTGAACGGCCGCACCGTCGGCCTGCTGATCTGCTACGACGTCGAGTTCCCGGAGAACGTCCGGGCCCATGCGCTGGCCGGCACCGACCTGCTCGTCGTGCCGACGGCGCTGATGCATCCGTACCAGTTCGTCGCCGAGTCACTGGTCCCCGTGCGGGCCTTCGAGAACCAGATGTACATCGCGTACGTCAACCGGGTCGGTCCGGAGGGCGAGTTCGAGTTCGCCGGGCTGTCCACGCTGGCCGGCCCGGACGGCGTCGCCCGCGGCCGGGCGGGCGGCACCGCGGAACTCGTCCTCGCCGACACCGACCCCGACCTCCTCGCGGCCTCCCGCGAGGCCAACCCGTATCTGCGGGACCGCCGCCCCGGCCTGTACCGGTCCCTGGTCTGAGCACCGCTCGCCCTCCCCTTGAGTCCACCCGTGCAAGGAGCCCGTACCCCATGACGTCCACGGTGCCCGCCGCCGCCGAGCAGGCAGCCAGACCACAGCCGCCGATCACCATGTTCGGACCGGACTTCCCCTACGCGTACGACGATTTCCTCGCCCACCCGGCGGGCCTCGGCCAGATACCCGCGACCGAGCACGGCACCGAGGTCGCGGTCATCGGCGGTGGCCTGTCCGGCCTCGTCGCCGCCTACGAGCTGATGAAGATGGGCCTCAGGCCCGTCGTGTACGAGGCGGACCAGCTCGGCGGCCGGCTGCGCACGGTCGGCTTCGACGGCTGCGACCCGTCCCTGACCGCCGAGCTGGGCGCGATGCGCTTCCCGCCGTCCGCCACGGCGCTCCAGCACTACGTCGACCTCGTCGGCCTTCGGACCAGCCCGTTCCCCAACCCCCTCGCCGAGGTGACACCGTCCACCGTCGTCGACCTCAAGGGCGAGTCGCACTACGCCGCGACGATCGACGACCTGCCGCAGGTCTACCGGGACGTCGCCGACGCCTGGCACAGGTGTCTCGAAGAGGGCGCGGACTTCTCCGCCATGAACCGCGCCGTACGCGAACGGGACGTGCCGCGCATCCGGGAGATCTGGGCGCGGCTCGTCGAGAAGCTCGACAACCAGACCTTCTACGGATTCCTGTGCGACTCCGATGCCTTCAGGTCCTTCCGGCACCGTGAGATCTTCGGGCAGGTCGGCTTCGGCACCGGCGGCTGGGACACCGACTTCCCGAACTCCATCCTGGAGATCCTGCGCGTCGTCTACACCGAGGCCGACGACCACCACCGCGGCATCGTCGGCGGCTCCCAGCAACTGCCGCTGCGCCTGTGGCGGCGCGAGCCGGAGAAGATCGTGCACTGGGCTCCCGGGACCTCCCTCGCGTCGCTGCACGACGACGGTGAGCCGCGTCCCGCCGTGACCCGGCTGCACCGCACCGCGGGCGACCGGATCACGGTGACGGACGAACACGGCGACGTCCGCACCTACCGGGCGGCCGTCTTCACCGCCCAGTCCTGGCTGCTGCTCTCCAGGATCGCCTGCGACGACTCGCTCTTTCCGATCGACCACTGGACGGCGATCGAGCGCACCCACTACATGGAGTCCAGCAAGCTGTTCGTCCCGGTCGACCGGCCGTTCTGGCGGGACAAGGACCCGGCCACCGGCCGGGACGTGATGTCGATGACGCTCACCGACCGCATGACACGCGGCACCTATCTGCTCGACAACGGTCCGGACCGGCCGGCGGTCATCTGCCTCTCCTACACCTGGTGCGACGACAGCCTGAAGTGGCTGCCGCTGTCCGCGGACGAGCGGATGGAGGTCATGCTGAAGTCGCTCGGCGAGATCTACCCGGACGTCGACATCAGGGGGCACGTCATCGGCGACCCGGTGACGGTCTCCTGGGAGGACGAGCCCTGCTTCCTGGGCGCGTTCAAGGCCAACCTGCCCGGTCACTACCGCTACCAGCGGCGGCTGTTCACCCACTTCATGCAGGACCGGCTGCCCGCCGGCCGGCGCGGTCTCTTCCTCGCCGGGGACGACATCTCGTGGACCGCCGGGTGGGCCGAGGGCGCCGTCCAGACCGCGCTGAACGCGGTCTGGGGCGTGATGCACCACTTCGGTGGGGCGACGGATCCCGGCAACCCCGGGCCTGGCGACGTGTTCGACGAGATCGCGCCGGTGGAACTCCCCGAGAACTAGACGGGTTCGCGGCACTAGACCCCGGCGGCCCGGGCCTTCTCGTAGACCTCCGTCGCGATGTCCTTCAGGTGCTCGGCGTCGCGGGCGCTGGTCTGCAGCTCGACGATGATCTCCTGCGCACCGGCGGCCGCGTGGGCCGCCAGGTCCTCGACGATCTGGTCGGCGTCGCCCTGGAAGGGCCGGCGGTCGGAACCGGTGTGGGGCTCGGCCGAGAGGATCGAGTTCGCCCGCAGGACCAAACGGAGGGGCTCCGTGCGTCCCCGCTCGGCCGCCAGGTCCTGTACCTGCCGCCACTGCGCCGCCAGCTGCTCGGCGCCCGTGGACACCGGCAGCCAGCCGTCGGCGTGGTCGACCAGCCGCCGCAGTGCCCGCTTGTTGCCCGCGGCCAGCAGGACCGGGATCGGCCGGACGGGCTTCGGCCCCACCGCGGCCGAGGCGATCTTCGTGATCCGGCCCTCGTAGCGCACCGGGTCGGGGCCCCACACCGCCCGGCACACCTCGATGATCTCGTCCAGCACCTGGCCCCGCTCCTCGAACGGACGGATCCCGGCCGCCGCGTACTCGTCCAGGGACCAGCCGGTGCCGAAGCCGGCGATCAGCCGGCCGCCGCTCGCCGCGTCCACCGAGGCGAGCGCCTTGGCCAGTTGGAACGGCTGGTGCAGCGGTGCCACCAGCACACTGGAGCCGAGTTCGGCCCGCTCGGTGGCCGTCGCCGCCAGGGCGAGGGTGACCAGCGGATCGGCGACGTGCCGGTAACCGTCCGGCCAGGGAAGTCCCTCGATGCCGTAGAGACCTTGGGTGGCCGGGTCGGGGAACAGGGCCCGTTCGAAGACCCAGAGGCTGTCGTAGCCGATCTGTTCGGCCGTGCGCGCCACGTCGGGTACGTCCCTGCCGATGGAGTAGTGCCGCATCTGCGGGAGTCCGAGTCCGAGCCGGGTCGCCATGACGGTGCTCCTTCATGATCGAGTGCTGTCCGCCAATCTAACCCCGTCGCACGGCGGTTCCTGTGAAGGCTTGCGCAATGGCCGGATCAGTCCGGTAGCGGGGTGAGCAGCAGCCGGCCGGCGAGACCGACGACCGCGTCCAGGCGTTCGCTGAACTCCTCGGCGAGGTCCCCGCAGCGGCGTAGCGCCCACAGCGCCCGCGCCGCCGACCAGGTGGCGTCCCGGGCCCGCTCCAGGCTCCAGGAACCGAGCAGATGGGTCAGCGGATCGGCGATCTGGAGGAGATCGGGGCCGGGCATCAGATCCTCGCGGACGCGCTCCTCCAGTGCCACGAGGAGGTCGCCCACCCGGTCGAACTCGTCCTCCAGGTCGTCGGGTTCGCATTCGAGCGTGCGGCAGGCGTCCACCACGGCGAGTGCGAGGTCGTGGCCGATGTGCGCGTTGATGCCCGCCAACGCGAACTGCAGGGGCCGTACGCCCGGATGGCGGCGCAACTGGAACAGCGGCCGCCAACAGGCCGGTGCGCGGCGGCCGTCCGTGGCCGCGTCCACCGCGGCCAGATACCGGTGGGCGAACCGGACGTCCAGCGCGACCGCGCTCCGCCGGTCGGTGAAGTACCCCGTGCCCAGGCCCCGTTCGACCTCCTCGGTGACGGTCAGGTAGACGCGGTTGAAGACCGCGACCCCGTCCCGGGCCGGCAGGGTGGCGGCCAGGGCGCGCATCCGTGAGACGACGGCGTCGACGGTGCGGACGGATGTGGTGAGCTGTTCCAAGTGCGCCATGGGGGCAGGGTCCCAGCCCCGGGCCCGTCGGAGCGCCGACGGGCCCGGCGGGTCCCCGGAACGGGGGAACGGGGCCGTCGTGCGCGGGGGTTGGGCCACCGGGAGCGCGGGTCCGGCCGGGCACCGCGCCCGGAGCCCGGCCTGGACGCGACGCGCGCACGCCGGAGTACGCCGCAGAACCGGTGAGGTGACCCGTCCGTCCCGGATCGGTGAGCTGACCGTCCGTCCCGGACCGCCGAGGCGACCGCCCGTCTCGGATCGTCCGAGTCCATGGCTCGTCACGGACCGGCGCGGTGACCGTCCGTCCCGGTGTCCGGCGCGTCGTAGGCGGAGGTGCCCTCGTCCAGCAGCGGCTGCTGCTCCTTGAGGTGGGCGGGGGCGAGGGCGCGCAGCGCGTGGTAGCCGATGATCACGACCAGCGTGCCGAGGGCGATGCCGCTGAGCGAGAAGGTGTCGGTGAACTTCATGGAGACGTTGCCGACGCCGATGATGATGCCCGCGGCGGCCGGGACCAGGTTCAGCGGGTTGCGCAGGTCCACCCCGCCGTGCAGCCAGATCTGCGCGCCGAGCAGGCCGATCATGCCGTACAGGATGACGGTGATGCCGCCGAGGACCCCGCCCGGGACGGCGGCGACGATCGCGCCGAACTTGGGGCACACGCCGAACAGCAGCGCGAAGCCGGCCGCGGCCCAGTACGCCGCCGTCGAGTACACGCGGGTGGCGGCCATCACGCCGATGTTCTCCGAGTAGGTGGTGTTCGGCGGGCCGCCGACCGCGGTCGAGAGCATCGAGGCGACGCCGTCCGCCGAGATCGCCGTGCCGAGCTTGTCGTCCAGGGGATC
The DNA here is from genome assembly GCF_042896695.1 of Streptomyces sp. NPDC001270. Taxonomy (NCBI): domain Bacteria; kingdom Bacillati; phylum Actinomycetota; class Actinomycetes; order Kitasatosporales; family Streptomycetaceae; genus Streptomyces; species Streptomyces sp. NPDC001270. The sequence continues at coordinate 77,145 of NZ_JBIAXM010000022.1, forward strand.
GCCGGTCATCTCGCCGACCGCCTTGACGTGCCCGGCGTTCTCCGCGACCAGCGCGATGACGACCGGCAGGGCGACCAGGATCGCCGACCAGTGGAAGGACGGGCCGTGGAAGGACGGCAGCCCGATCCAGTCGGCCCTGCCCACGCCGGACAGGTCCAGACGCCAGTGGTCGGTGAGCTTGCCGCTCGCGTCCACCGAGTGGATGCGGCCGAAGATCCGGTCGAAGGCCCAGGAGACGACGTATCCGAAGACCAGGCCGAGGAAGATCGCGATGCGTGACCAGAAACCGCGCAGGCAGACCACGGACACGGCGGTGAACACCATCACGAGCAGGGCGGTCCACTGGTCCTGCGGCCAGTAGGTGGACGCGGTCACCGGCGCCAGGTTGAAGCCGATCAGCATGACCACGGCGCCGGTCACGATCGGTGGCATCGTCGCGTGGATGATGCGCGCCCCGAAGCGCTGCACGGCGAGACCCACCAGGAACAGCGCGACACCGACCACGAAGACCGCCCCGGTCACCGTGGCGCTCGTGCCGCCCTGGGCGCGGATGACCGCGGCGACCCCCACGAAGGACAGGGAGCAGCCCAGATAGCTCGGCACCCGTCCGCGGGTGGCGAGCAGGAAGATCACCGTCGCGACGCCCGACATCATGATCGCGAGGTTGGGGTTCAGCCCCATGAGCACGGGGGCCACGAAGGACGCGCCGAACATCGCCACGACGTGCTGGGCGCCGAGGCCCACCGTGCGGGGCCAGGACAGCCGTTCGTCGGGGCGTACCACCGCTCCGGGCGCGGGCGTGCGCCCGTCACCGTGCAGCTTCCAGCGCACGCCGAGGTCCATGGTGAGGTGTCACTTTCTCTGTACGTGATGACGGTCCGGACCATTGTCACGGCTACCTGGTGGTCCTACGCTCGCCTGGTCTCACTCGTGAACTACGTTCATATGTATGATCGGAGTGTGTGATGCGTGGAAGCTCCCGTGCCGCGGTCCTGCTCGCCGCGGTGGTGGCGTTCGCGGCCATGGTCGTCCCCGGTGCGCAGGCGGCGCCGAGGGCCCCGGACACCGCCGTCCTGGACGGCGCCCGGCTCCAGCAGACGAAGGTCCGGCTGGACCACGGCGACCGTCAACTGCGGCTCGTCCTCAAGGACTTGACTGCCCGCGCGGACACCTGGCTGGACCAGGGTCCCTGGACGGTCGTCGACAAGCCCAGACCCGCGCCCGGCGGCGATGTCCACGACTATCTGAGCCAGGCCCCCTACTGGTGGCCGAGCACGGCGCCGACCGACGGCAACCCCTGGGGCTGCCCGTACGTCCAGCGGGACGGACAGCGCAATCCGGAAGTGGACAGCGGCACCGACCGCCAGGACGTCGAGCGGGTCTTCGACTCGGCCTACGACCTCTCGCTCGCCTGGTACTACACCGGCGACCGGCGCTACGCCGAGAAGGCCGGGCAGATCCTGCGCACCTGGTTCCTCGACCCGGCCACGAGGATGAACCCGAACCTGAACCACGCGCAGTTCATCCCCTGCAAGTACGACGGCAGGGCCATCGGCATCATCGACTTCTCGCAGTCCTACACCAGCGTCGTCGACGCGCTCGCGATCCTCGCCACCGGGGCGCCCGGCTGGACCGGGGCCGACCGCAGTGGCATGGCCCGGTGGAACTCCGACTTCCGCGACTGGCTGAAGAACAGCGACTTCGGCAGGGAGGAAGGCGCCGCCGCCAACAACCACGGCACCTTCTACGACATGCAGCTCGCCGCGCTGGCCTACGCGACCGGCGACACCGCCCTGGCACGGCGGACCGTGCTGGACGCGCGGGCCAGGCGCATCGACCCGCAGATAGCGGGCGACGGCAGCCAGCCCCAGGAGCTGACCCGGACCCGCAGCTGGCACTACTCGACCTTCGACCTGGTCGCCTACACCCGCCTCGCGGCCATCGGCCGGCACGTTGGCGTGGACCTCTGGGCCTACCGGGGACCGGACGGGCAGAGCCTGTTCAAGGCCGTGGACTATCTGCTGCCCGCGGCGACCGGCGCCGCCGCATGGCCGCACCCGGAGCTGGAGTTCGAACGGTTCGCGGCGAGCGACGTCGTACAGGCGGCGGCGGACGCGGGGGACCGGGCGGCCCGGCGGGCGGTCCCGCTGCTGGCGGAGCCGCCCGGCGGTGACCTGTGGCAACTGCGCCCGGCTGCCGAGCAGTTGGATTCGATCGCGGGCTGACGGCCGCGGCGGTGGGGGCCCAATCGGTGACGTTTCAGGGCTGCGGGTCGGGCACCGCCGCAGCCGGCCGGCCGGCCTCCGTCCGAGCGCGGGCGCGCGGGCGGAGCACCCCCGCGAACACCGCGAGCCCGCAGGCCAGCACGGTCACCAGGCAGAACGACACTGTCAGGTTGGTCGCCTGGGCCACCCCGCCGATCATGCTGGGCGCGATCAGGCCCGAGGTGTAGGTGATGGTCGCCACACCGGCGATGGCCTGGCTCGGATGGGGGCCGCTGTGCCCGGCCGCCGCGAAGCACAGCGGTACGACGACCGCGATGCCCAGACCCATCAGCGCGAAACCGGCCATCGCCACCGCCGGATGCACGGCGAGGACGATCAACAGCCCGCCCGCCGCGGCGAGCACCCCGCCCGTACGGACGGTGCGCACCGCGCCGAACCGGTTCACCACCGCGTCCCCGGCGATCCGGGCCACCGCCATGGTCAGCATGAATCCGGTCGTGCACGCCGCGGCCAGCCCGGCGGAGGTCTCCAGCCGGTCCTGTAGGAACACCGCCGACCAGTCGAGGCTCGCGCCCTCCGCGAACACCGCGCAGAAGCCGACCGCGCCGATCAGCAGCGCCGAACGGGGCGGCAGCGCGAACCGCGGCGGCGGCTCCTCGTCCGCGGCGGCCTGGAGATCCAGCACCCAGCCGGCGGCCAGGATGCCGAGCAGGGTGAGGACGGCCGCCGCGAGCCCGAAGTGCACCCGCGCGTCCGAGCCCAGCTGGGCGGCGAGGGTGCCCGCGGCCGAGCCGGTCAGGGCGCCCGCGCTCCACATGCCGTGCAGCCCCGACATGATCGACTTGTCGAGCAGCCGTTCCACCTCCACACCCAGCGCGTTCATCGCCACGTCGGCCGTGCCGGAACTCGCGCCGTAGACGAACATCGCCAGGCACAGCGTGTACAGGTTCGGTGCCAGGCCGGGCAGGATCAGGGAGAGTGTCCACAGTGCTATCAGCCCGCGCAGCGCGGTACGGCTGCCGAAGCGGTGACTGATCCGGCCCGCCAGCGGCATCGCGCAGGAGGCGCCGAGCGCCGAGAAGGCCAGCGCGAACCCGAGCTGACCCGCGCTCAGCGAGGCGTGGTCCTGGATCCAGGGCACCCGGGTCGCGAACGAGCCGGTGACGGCTCCGTGCACGGTGAACACGGCCGCGACGGCGTACCGGGAGCGTTTCACCTCACCTTGTGTGTGGATCACGCCACTCATGCTCCGGCCCCTCCCTGGATGGCTTACCCCGCTGTCTCCGCGCAAACTATCAGGAACCCTGCCTGATAGATAGGGAGTATTCTGCCGTCCCCGGCAGGGCAACGGGCGGCCGGGGACGGCGTCGCCGAAGTGGGAGGATTCCCGTCATGCCCGCATCACCGAGCACCGCCCGGGCCATCAACGACCGGCTCGCCCTGCGGCTGTTGCAGGAGGAAGGCCCGCTCACGGCCGGGCAGTTGAAGCAGCTGACCGGGCTGTCCCGGCCGACCGTCGCCGACCTCGTCGAACGGCTCACGGAATCCGGCCTGATCACGATCGTGGGCGAGTCCGGAGAGCAGCGCCGCGGCCCCAACGCCCGGCTCTACGGCATCGTCGCCGACCGGGCCCATCTGGCCGCGCTCGACGTCCGCACGGAGGGCGTCTCCGTGCTGGTGTCCGATCTGCTGGGCCGCGTACTCACCGAGGCGTCGGTGCCCATCGCCGGGGACAGCGGGACCGGGCCGGCGGTGGAGCAGGCGGTGGCGCTGGTCGAGCGGGCGGCGAAGGAAGCCGGGGCCGACCGGCTGCACACCGTGGGCATCGGCGCGCCGGGTCTGATCGACCCGGTCACCGGCGAACTCCGTGACTCCTCCGGGCTGCCCGCCTGGCACCGGCGGCTGGTCGCCGCGCTTCAGGAGCGCATTCCCGAGGCCCGGGTCACCGTGGAGAACGAGACCAACCTCGCGGCCCTGGTCGAGCAGCGCGAGGGCTGCGCCCGGGACCGCGACACCTTCGTCCTGCTCTGGCTCGGTCACGGCGCCGGTGCCGCCGTCGTCCTGGACGGCGTCCTGCGCCGCGGCGCCTCCGGCGGCACGGGCGAGATCGGCTTCCTCCCGGTGCCGGGCACCTCGGTACTGCCCTCGGCGACGGACTGCGAGGGAGGCTTCCACTCGCTGGCGGGCGCTGCGGCCGTTGAGGCGCTGGCCGACGGGTTCGGGCTCGCCGTGGCCGCGGGCGACACGGCGGGACCGCGCGCCGCGGGCCTGGTCCGGGCCGCCGCGGCCACGGCGGGCGCCGGCACCGCGACCGACCGCTTCCTCGACGCCCTCGCCGACCGGGTGGCCATCGGCGCGGCCTCCGTGGTCGCGATTCTGGATCCCGGCTGCGTGGTCCTCGGCGGTGAGGTCGGCCAGGCGGGCGGCGGGACGCTCGCGGCCCGGGTCATGGAGCGGGTCCGGCGGATGTCGCCCCTGGCCACCGAGGTGCGCGCGAGCACCCTGGGCGGCGGCGCCGTGCTCCGCGGCGCACTGCTGACCGCCCGGGAACGCGCCCAGGACGACTTGTTCGCACCCCAGGACCAGTAGGGCGTGTTTCGAAAGCGGCGTCGGATCAGGCGGTCCCTGTCGACGGCGAAAGTGGCGAAAGACGTGGAAGGACGCCGAAGTCCTGGAAAAGCGATAATAGCCGACGTAAGTCGGATAAATGTGAGGGAAGTCGGGAAAATGCGGAAAGGTGGTGGGATTCAATGAAAGACGGCAGAAGCCGGGCGGAAAGGGAAAACGGTGAGAGGGGAGGCGTGCGGCGGGTCCTTTCGGGCGGCCGTCGGGCCGTGGTCGCCCGGCCCTCCGCCGGAAGGCTGGCGACCCGGCGGCGGGCAAGGGCCGTCGTCACCGCCACCGGGCCCGCCCGCACCCTAAAAGGACTAGACCAGTAAGGTCAATGGGTGTGAACCGATGGTCAAGAACGTTCCCCTGAACGGTAGTTGACCTGCGACGGCCCTGAGGGCGAGTCCGGCACGGCGCTCTGTGAGGCAGCCCACAGAGGCGCCCTGTCTGGACGGTGTCCCGGCGTGGCACACTGGTCGAGTACCAGAAGCAGCGCACTCCGGGGTCGGTGAAATTCCGAACCGGCGGTTACAGTCCGCGACCCGACCGCGTCCAGCGGTCGGCTGATCAGGTGAAATTCCTGAACCGACGGTCAAAGTCCGGATGGGAGGCAGTGCGCGGCGGGCGGGCATCCGTGCGCGCCGCCGTATGCGGGTTCGTCCCTTGTGGGCGATCCCTCCGGCGTCGTTTCCCGAGTGCTCATCCGTTCCTTCTGTCGATATCGACAGGCCCCGGAGTCCGTGCCCGAATGAGGCAGGAGGACCCGGGAAGTGTTCACCGGAATCGTCGAAGAACTGGGTGAAGTCACCGCCGTCGAGAACCTGGGCGATGCCTCCCGTTTCCGGCTCCGCGGCCCCGTCGTCACCGACGGCGCGCGACACGGCGACTCCATCGCCGTGAACGGGGTCTGTCTCACCGTCGTCGAGCACGAGGGCGACGAGTTCACCGCCGACGTGATGGCCGAGACGCTCGACCGCTCCAGCCTGGGCGCCCTCACCGTCGGCTCCCGCGTGAACCTCGAACGCCCCACCACCGTGGGCGCCCGCCTGGGCGGCCACATCGTGCAGGGCCACGTGGACGGCACCGGCGAACTGCTGACGCGCACCCCCTCCGACCACTGGGAGATCGTGAAGATCTCGCTGCCCGCGCACCTCGCCCGCTACGTCGTCGAGAAGGGCTCCATCACCGTCGACGGCATCAGCCTCACCGTTGTCGAGGCGGGCGCCGACCACTTCACCGTCAGCCTCATCCCGACCACCCTCGCCCTGACCACGCTCGGCCTCAAGAAGCCCGGCGACCCGGTCAACCTGGAGGTCGACATCATCGCCAAGTACGTCGAGCGGCTGCTCGCCGGCCAGGGAGCGACCCGGTGAACTGGCTCGACTCGCAGGCGTTCACCGTCCTCGGCCAGCACATCAAGTGGTCGGACATGATCGGCAACGTCTTCGGCCTGATCGGCCTGGCGTTCGGCTGGCGCCGCTCCCTGTGGAGCTGGCCGACGCAGTTCCTGTCCGGCCTGATCCTGTTCGCCGCGTTCGCCACCGCCCACCTCTCCGGCAGCGCGGGCAAGCAGATCGTGGTCATGGCCGCCGCCGGCTACGGCTGGTGGCAGTGGAACCGCGGCACCGCACGGGGCGCGGACGGCCACATCACCGTCCGGTTCGCCACCTGGCGCGAACGGGCCGTGCTGGCCGGTGCCGCCGCCGTCGGCACGGTCGCCGTCTCCGGACTGTTCCACGCCTACCCCGCGCTGTCCTGGGACCCCTGGCCGGACGCCTACATCTTCGTCGGCACCGTCGTCGCGATGTACGCCCAGGCGCGCGGCATGGTCGAGTTCTGGTGTGCCTGGCTCCTCGTCGACGCCGTCGGCGTCCCCCTCAACTTCGCCAACGGCTTCGCCTTCTCCGGCTTCGTCTACGTCATCTACGGCGCGCTCGTCCTGTGGGGCCTGCGCGACTGGTGGCTGCGCTCCCGCAGGACCGCGCGGCCCGTCCTGGAAGGAGCGCCCGCATGACCGCGGCACCGATCCTGTACGGCACGGACAACATCGAGGACTTCGGCCTCGACCCGATCGAGCAGGCCGTCGCCGACATCGCGGCCGGCCGCCCGGTCGTGGTCGTCGACGACGAGGACCGCGAGAACGAGGGCGACCTCGTCATCGCCGCCGAGAAGGTGACCCCCGAGATCGTCGCCTTCATGATGAGCGAGTGCCGCGGCCTGATCTGCGCCCCCATGGAGGGCACGGAACTCGACCGGCTGCGGCTCCCGCAGATGGTCGAGGACAACACCGAGTCCATGAAGACCGCCTTCACCGTCTCGGTGGACGCCTCCACCGCCCACGGTGTGACCACCGGGATCTCGGCAGCCGACCGCGCCACCACGCTCCGGCTGCTGGCGAGCGGCACGGCCGAGCCCGGCGACCTGGTCCGCCCCGGCCACGTCTTCCCGCTGCGCGCCCGCTCCGGCGGTGTCCTGGTCCGCCCCGGCCACACCGAGGCCGCCGTCGACCTCGCCCGGCTCGCCGGGCTGCGGGCGGCGGGCGCGATCGTGGAGATCGCGGGCGAGGACGGCCGTATGCTCCGCCTGCCCGAACTGATCCCGTTCGCACGCAAGCACGGCCTGACGATCATCTCCATCGAGGACCTGATCGCCCACCGGCGCCTCACCGAGCAGCCCGCCCCGGCCGCGCAGCGGGTGCCCGCGCCGGTCCCGCTCCCGCAGCGGACGCCCACGCCCGAGCCCGCCGTGCGGCGCGAGGCCGAGGTCCACCTGCCCACCCGGCACGGCACCTTCACGGCGTACGGCTACCGCTCCACCGCCGACGGCGTCGAACATGTCGCCCTCGTGCACGGCGAGATCGGTGACGGCGAGGACGTCCTGGTCCGCGTCCACTCCGAATGCCTCACCGGCGACGTCTTCGGCTCGCTGCGCTGCGACTGCGGCCCGCAGTTGGACGCCGCCCTCGAACGCATCCGGGACGAGGGCCGCGGCGTCGTCGTCTACCTGCGCGGGCACGAGGGCCGCGGCATCGGGCTGCTGTCCAAGCTGCGCGCCTACGAACTCCAGGAACGCGGCCGGGACACCCTGGACGCCAACCTCGAACTCGGCCTGCCCGCCGACGCCCGGGACTACGGCGCCGGCGCCCGGATCCTGGCCGACCTCGGCGTGCGCAGCCTGCGCCTGATGACCAACAACCCCGACAAGACCGACGCCCTGCTGCGCCACGGCCTCAAGGTCAACGGGCGCGAGCGGATGCCCGTGCCCGCGGGCGAGCACAACCTCCGTTACCTGCGCACCAAGCGGGACCGGATGGGGCACGACCTGCCCTGGCTGGACGCACAGGCCGCGTCCGGCCGCGGCGACAAGTAAGCAAGAGCACTGAGGAGACACGTGAGCGGCAAGGGTGCACCGGAACTGTCCGTCCAGAACGTCGGAGACCTCAAGGTCGCCGTCGTCGCGGCACAGTGGCACGAGAAGGTGATGGACGGACTGGTCGACGGCGCCCTGCGCGCCCTGCGCGACCTGGGGATCGAGGAGGCGGCCCCGCTCCGGGTCCCCGGCAGCTGGGAACTGCCGGTGGCCGCCAGGGCGCTGGCCGGCCGCGGCTACGACGCCGTGGTCGCCCTCGGTGTCGTCATCCGCGGCGGCACCCCCCACTTCGACTACGTGTGCCAGGGCGTGACCCAGGGGCTGACCCAGGTGGCGGTGGAGACCGGGGTGCCCGTCGGCTTCGGCGTGCTGACCTGCGACACCGAGGAGCAGGCCCTGGACCGCGCCGGTCTGGACGGCTCCCACGAGGACAAGGGCCACGAGGCGGTGACCGCCGCGGTCGCGACCGTCGCCGCACTCCGCTCGGTATCCGAGACCCGGCGCTGAGGAGACCCCGCAACCGCGTAGGGTGGGGACCACCATGTCCAAGAAGACGTTCGAGGAGCTGTTCACGGAGCTCCAGCACAAGGCCGCCCACGGCGACCCGGCCACCTCCCGCACCGCCGAACTGGTCGGCAAGGGCGTCCATGCCATCGGCAAGAAGGTCGTCGAGGAGGCCGCCGAGGTCTGGATGGCCGCCGAGTACGAGGGCAAGGACGCGGCCGCCGAGGAGATCTCCCAGCTGCTGTACCACGTCCAGGTGATGATGGTCGCCCGCGGCATCTCCCTGGACGACGTCTACGCCCATCTCTAGGCCGTCCGGCCGAGCCCACGGGCAGCACCCCGCACACCTCCCCGCCCCGTCACACGAAGGAAGCCGACCTCATGCTGCGCATCGCCGTCCCCAACAAGGGTTCCCTGTCCGGCCCTGCGGGGGACATGCTGCATGAGGCCGGCTACCGGCAGCGCCGGGAGTCCAAGGAACTCAGGATCGTCGACCCGGTGAACGAGGTCGAGTTCTTCTACCTCCGCCCCCGCGACATCGCGATCTACGTCTCCTCGGGCCGGCTCGACATCGGCATCACCGGCCGCGACCTGCTGGTCGACTCGGGCGCCAACGCCGAGGAGATCCTGCCGCTCGGCTTCGCCCGCTCCACGTTCCGCTACGCCACCAAGCCCGGCATCGCGAGCGGCGTCGCCGACCTCGACGGCAGGACGGTCGCCACCTCCTACGAGGGCATCGTCGCCAAGCACCTCGCCGACCAGGGCATCGACGCCTCCGTCGTCCACCTCGACGGCGCCGTGGAGACCGCCATCGAACTCGGTGTCGCCGAGGTCATCGCCGACGTCGTCGAGACCGGCACCTCACTGCGCAACGCCGGCCTGGAGATCATCGGCGAGCCGATCATGAAGTCCGAGGCGGTCGTCATCCGCCGCACCGGCGCCCGCGCCGACGACTCCGCCGAGCCGAAGGTCCAGCAGTTCCTGCGCCGGCTCCAGGGCGTCCTGGTCGCCCGGACGTACGTGATGATGGACTACGACTGCCGGGCAGAGCACCTGGAAGAGGCCGTCGCCATCACACCCGGCCTGGAGGGTCCGACCATCTCGCCGCTGCACAACGAAGGCTGGGTCGCCGTCCGCGCCATGGTCCCGGCCGAGGACGCGCAGCGGATCATGGACGATCTGTACGACATCGGCGCGCGGGCCATCCTGACCACGGCCATCCACGCCTGCCGCCTGTGACACCGAGGAGACCGCGCCTCCCATGTCCGACCTGCCCGATCTGCCCGTGACCTTCCGCCCGAACCGCACCCGGGTGATCCTGCTCACCGCCGGTGTGGCGATCTTCGTGGTGATAAGCGGAGTCGCGCTGCTGCTGGAGCAGCTCAACCCGGGGGAACAGCTCAGCTTCTTCCTCTGCGGAGGGCTGATCTTCTGGGTGCTCGCGCTGCTCGCGCGGGTCCGGGTCGTCGCCGACGAGTCCGGTGTCACCGTCGTGAACATCGCCAGCAGGCGCCGTCTGGAGTGGGCAGAGATCCTCCGGGTGAACCTCCGTCCGGGCGACCTCTGGGTGTTCCTCGACCTCAGCGACGGCTCCAGCCTGCCCGCGCTCGGCATCCAGCCGGGCATCGCCAAACAGAGCGCCATCGCCGACGCGAGCGCCCTGCGGGCCCTCGCCGAGGCCCGCGCCGGACAGGGCCCGGAGGGGCTGCTCAGCTGACTCCGGGCCCGGCCACCCTGCCACGTCGGCCGGTGTCTTGATTAATCTGGTGGGCGGAGGCGCTCCCGTTGTGCCTCCGCCCCTGCTGTGCCGCCCGGCGCACAGGGGTTCCTGCTACCCGAGGAGTGACCACCTCCGGCGATGGACGGATCGTCCTGTAGTACCTGCGCCGCCCCCTCCCGACATACCGCGGAGGCGGCGGCATCATGAGCACACCCCTGCTGCTCCTCGCAGCCGCATTCCTGCTGATTCTCGCCAACGGCTTCTTCGTGGCGGCCGAGTTCGGCCTGGTGACGGTCGAGCGGCCGGACGCCGAGAAGGCCGCGGCCGACGGCGACCGACGCGCCCGCAGGGTCGTCGAGTCCCTCAAGGAGCTGTCCTTCCAGCTCTCCGGCACCCAGCTCGGCATCACCATCACCTCCCTGGTCGTCGGCATGCTCGCCGAACCGGCCCTCGCGGAACTGCTGAGCGGCCCGGTCACCGCCACCGGTATCCCGGACGGCGCCGTCCCCGGCGTCGCCGTCGTCATCGGCATGCTGCTCGCCTCCGCGATCCAGATGGTGATCGGCGAACTCGTACCGAAGAACTGGGCGGTGTCCAGGCCGCTGCAGGTCGCCCGGTTCGTCGCGGGCCCGCAGCACCGCTTCGCCCGGCTGCTGCGCCCGGTGATCGCCGCGCTCAACGCGGCCGCCAACCGGCTGGTGCGCTCCCTGGGCGTCGAACCCGCCGAGGAACTGGCCTCCGCCCGCACCCCCGGCGAACTCGTCTCGCTGGCCCGGCACTCCGCCCAGGCCGGCGCACTGGAGCAGGACACGGCCGACCTGTTCGTGCGGACGCTGTCGCTGGGCGAGCTGACCGCACAGCACGTCATGACCCCACGGGTGAAGGTCAGCGCGCTCCAGTCCTCGGCCACCGCCGAGGACGTCGTCAACCTCACCCGGGCCACCGGGCTGTCCCGCTTCCCCGTCTACCGGGAGAAGATCGACGAGATCGTCGGCATGGCCCACCTCAAGGACGCCCTGGCCATCCCGCCGCACGAGCGGCTGCGCACCCCGGTCCGCCGGATCGCCCGCAAGGCGCTGCTGGTCCCGGAGACCCTGCCCGTCCAGCCGCTGCTGGCCCGGCTGCGCAGCGAGCAGCCCATCGCCGTCGTCGTCGACGAGTACGGCGGCACCGCGGGCGTGGTGACCCTGGAGGACATCGTCGAGGAACTCGTCGGCGAGGTCCGTGACGAGCACGACGGCCAGGACGTCCCCGAACTCGCACCCGCACCGCCCGAGGACGGCCGACCCGCCTGGGACGTCGACGGCAGCTGCCGTGTCGACGTCCTGCGGCGGATAGGTCTCGACGTCCCCGAGGGGCCGTACGAGACCGTCGCCGGACTGGTCGCCGACCTGCTCGGCCGCATCCCGGCCACCGGCGACCGGGCCGAGCTGCCCGGCTGGCGGCTGTCGGTGCGCGAGGTCGGGCACTACCGGGCGGAACGCGTCCGGCTGGTGCGCACCGCCCCCGTGGCCCCGGCCGTGGAGGCGGTCCGATGAGCCTGCTGCAACTCTTCTTCGCCGCGCTGCTCGTGTTCGTCAACGGCTTCTTCGTGGGCGCCGAGTTCGCGCTCGTCTCCGTACGCCGCAGCCAGATCGAACCGCTCGGCACCGCGCGGGCCCGCCAGGTGCTGTACGGCCTGGAGCGGCTGCCGCAGATGATGGCCGCCGCCCAGTTCGGCATCACCGTCTGCTCACTGACCCTGGGCGCGGTCGCCGAACCGACGGTGGCGCATCTGCTGGAGCCCGTGTTCGAGTGGATCCATCTGCCGCACGGCATGATCCACCCGCTCGGCTATGTCGTCGCCCTCGCGGCGGTGGTCTTCTGCCACCTGCTGATCGGCGAGATGGTGCCGAAGAACCTGGCGATGGCCGCACCGGAGAAGGCCGCGCTGTGGCTCAGCCCCGGCCTGGTCGCCTTCGCCCGCCTGTGCAGGCCGATCACCGTGGCGCTCGGCGCCTGCGCCCAGGGCATCCTGCGGCTGTTCCGGGTCGAGCCCAAGGACGAGGTGGAGGCCGTCTTCACCAGCGTGCAGCTGGGCCGGCTGGTGGAGGACTCCGGGCAGGCGGGCCTCCTCGACCCCGAGGAGCAGGAGCGCCTGGAGGACGCGCTGGAGCTGGGCTCGCGCCCGGTCACCGACGTACTCCTCGGACGGGAGTCGCTGGTGACGGTGCCGCCCTCGGTCACCCCGGGGCAGATCGTCCGGCTCACCGCGGAGACCGGCTTCTCCCGCTTCCCGGTCGCCACCGAGTCCGGCGCCTTCATGGGCTACCTGCACGTGAAGGACGTCCTCGACCTGGAGGAGTCCGAGCGGGCCGTGCCGCAGCAGGTGTGGCGGCCGATGACCACGCTCCGGGCCGAGCTGCCGCTGGACGACGCCCTCACCGTGATGCGGCGGGCCGCCACCCATCTGGCGCAGGTCGCCGACGCGTCCGGCCGGATTCTCGGTCTGGTCGCGCTGGAGGACGTACTGGAGCTGCTGGTCGGTGAGGTACGGGACCCCGCGCACCGCCGGGCCGGGGGAGCCAGGGTGACGGAGCCGCGGGTGAACGGCGAGCCGGAGGAGGCACTGGCGGGCTGAGCCGCTCGGGCCCGGCCCGCCGGGCAGGGCCCACGGGCCGGACCGGTCCGGCAGCCCGCACCGGGTCGCGGGATCCGCAGGTCACCTGGCCGACGGATCCTGCGGCCCGCGCCCCGAGAGCACCTCGCCGTACGCCTGCATCAGATCGGGCAGGCGCAGCGTCGCCAGGTCGTCCCGGGACAGTGCGCCGGGGCAGCCCGACAGCCGCAGATCACGGTAGGCGCAGCTCTTCTCGTACAACGTCCGCAGAAACCGCCCGTTGCCCAGTTCGTCGATCCACCCCTGGTCGACCACGTGCCCGGCGATGGACCGCAGCTCCTCCAGCGCCTCCTCGTCCCACACGTCCCCGTTCTCCTCGGCGAGCACCTCGCCGATCGCGGTGAGTTCGAGCGGCCGGTAGGAGGGGAAGTCGACCCGGCTGGTGAAGCGGGACGACAGCCCGGGGTTGGCGGCCAGCAGGCGGTCCATGCCCTCGGGATAGCCGGCCAGGATCACCACCAGGTGGTCCCGGTTGTCCTCCGCCCGCTTGAGCAGCACCTGGAGCGCCTCGTCGCCGTAGGCGTCGCCCTTGCCGTAGCCGGAATTGGACAGCGAGTACGCCTCGTCCACGAACAGCACACCGCCGATCGCCGAGTCGATCAGCTCGTTGGCCTTCACGGCCGTCTGGCCCAGGTACTCGCCGACCAGGTCGGCCCGCTGGGCCTCCACCAGGTGGTCGCCGCCGAGCAGCCCGAGGGCGTAGAAGACCCGGCCGAGGATGCGGGCGACGGTCGTCTTGCCGGTGCCCGAGGGGCCGGAGAAGACGAAATGCCGCTTCGGCGGCTGTACGGGCAGTCCTTGACCGGCCCGCAGCCGCGCCATGTTCAACTGCGCCGACAACGCCTTGACCTGGCGTTTCACCGGCTCCAGCCCCACCATGCGCTCCAGTTCGGCGAGCGCCTGCGCCAACAGGGCGGGATCGGTGGGAACGGGGGGCAGTGGTGGCGACGGCACACCGGTCCGCTCCCGTACCGCCGGATCGGTCACCGCCGGCAGTGAGCCGGCCGGCGGCAGGTCGGGCTCGGGCAGCCGCAGGTCGCGGCCGTCGGCGCCGAAGAAGGAGTCGAGCATGTCCGGGCCGTCCACGCTGTCCTGCCCGGCCCCGGTGAGCATGATCGCCGCGAGGTCCGCCGCGTCGTCGTACCCGTCGCCCTCGGCGATGGCGGCGAGCCGGGCCGAAGTGTCCATGAAAGCGGGGTCGACCCGGTGCACCGCCCGGTAGAGGGGGAGCGCCGCGGCGCTGCGGCCCGTGCCCTCGTGCGCCCGGGCCAGCCAGTAGCGCAGCTCCTTGCGCTGCGGCTGCTCGCTGCGGCAGCGCATCAGGGCCGCCGCCAGCAGCGGCTCCGCCTGGCCGTACATCTCCAGGCGGACCCGGGCCATGCCGCCGAACAGGCCCGCCTCGATGCCGAGCATGGCGTCGTCGAGCAGCGGGTCGGTGTGCCGGACGAGCTGTTCCCAGTCCTTGACGAGATAGGCGCGGCAGGCGTGCAGGAAACGGACCTGCGGGTCGGTGTCCACCGGCGGCAGGCCGGCCAGCGCCCGGTCCAGCTCCGGCACATGGCGGCCGTCCAGCCAGTGCGAGGAGTGCGCGAGCAGCAGGTCGCGCGGGCTCTCCAGCACCGGCTGGACCCACCAGCCCAGCCAGTACCAGGAGTTGAGGGCCCGGCGGTGCCGGGCCCGCTGCTCCCCGAAGCGGTCCCGGTGCCGGAACATCCGAAGCAGCGCGGTCGTCGTGTCGACGCGCAGCGCGTGCAGCCCGAGCCACGCGTCGGCCATCCCGGGATCCAGCCGCACCGCGGTGCGGAACTCCTCCTCCGCCTGCGGATAGCCGCCCATCGTGTAGGCGTCCACGCCTCGCAGCCAGGCGAGGTCGGCCGGGGCCTCGGGGCCCTGCGTGCCGAAGTCCATCACGTCCCCCACAAACCGTGCCCCCGTTGGTTCACCGCCGGGCGTGTGCCCGGCGGTCGCCTTTGGTCGAACCGCTGTGCCGCGGACCGGAGTTGCAGGTGCGCGAAACTGCCGTCCGTAGGTCGCACCAGGGGCATCGTACCCGCGAGGTGGGCGCCCGCCGAAGGGTGCCGCAGGGGCCGTTTGACGAGGTGGGAGCAGACGGGGCGCACACGGCACAGTGACCGAGGGTGAGCGGATCGGCGCGCTGAGCGCCCGGGAAAGGGGGGCGCGGACAGAACGAAGCCCCCGATCACGGGGGAACAACCGGGGGCTTCGCGTCTGTGGGCGGCTTCGAATGGCCGCACATTGAGAACGTAAGTCCTGTACGGCCCCCGGGTCAAGCCGAGTTGAAGCAGTCGGCGAAGTTCTCGTGCAGGGATCTTCACAAGGTCAACACGTAGCGGATGGCCCGTAACCGTGTGTGACGATCCGGCCGGATCCGCCCGTCGAGGCGGGACCCGGGAGCACCTCGTACCCCCGCTGTGACTGGTGCACCAGCAGGTCGGCGTACGGCCGTGAAGGGTCCGCGGCGAAGTGCCGGCGCTCCGCCTCGACCCAACCGGCCCAGAACTCCCGCTGCTCGCTCCCGTCCCGCAGGCGCCCGCGGGTCCAGGACTCCTCGCGCGCCAGCTCCATCCACAGCAGCCCCGCCAGATGCGGACGCAGCGCGCGCCGTCCCGCCCCCACGCCCTCGACGAGGATCACGGGCGCCGGGGGCAGCGGGCGGGGCGGGCCGAAGGACCGCGCCCGCCAGTCGTAGGGCGCGTACGAAGCGCTCGTGCCCCGGGCCAGTGGTTCGATCACCTGGGCCAGCAGCCGTCCGGTCCAGTCGAACAGCTCGTCGTGGCTGGCGATGTCGTCGAGGTGGAGCACCGGCGCCCCGTCCAGGGCGGCGGCCAACTTCCCGGTGAACGTGGATTTTCCCGAGCCCGCGTGGCCGTCGACACCGATCAGCCGGACCGGACCGCAGGAGGGCGGAAGGCGGCGCAGTCGGGAGGCGAGGTCGTGAATGGCGGATCCCGGGGTGAGGTACGTGGGCGGTATTTCGGAAACATCCTAGTGGCGTCCGTGGGGCCGGTCCGCTGCCGTCAGTGGACGAGACCAATATTCGTGGGCGCGGCATGGGGCGAAGTGCTGGCAGGGGCATGCCGCCTGATCCATAGTTGGCGGACAGCAGTACGGCCGTCGGGCCCGCGGCAGCGCCGCCCGGAGCCGAACCGCCGCGGAGCGGACCTGCGCAGACACGGACACCTGGGGGTAATTCCGCCGATGAGCAACGCCGAACACCCGTCCCGCAGAACCGTCCTGACCGCCGCGGTCGCCGCCGCGGTGGTCTCGGGCGCAGGACCGGCGGCCGCCGCGTCCGTCCCCGACGCCGACGACCCGGCACCCGCCAGAACCGTGGACTACCGTGCCTGGACCACGTACGCCGACTGGCGTTCCGGTGCCGTCAAGGGGGCGCGGGCCGTCACGGGCGCCCGCCCCGGCGTGGTGATCGCCGCCCCCGCGGGCACCACCGACTACCCGGACCCGCACACCGGCACCACCGCCGCCTGGGAGTACGCCACCTGGACCTCGCCGGTCCACCGCCTCTCCGTCCCGTCCACGGAAGCGATCGCCTCCTGGAACGCGCACACCCCGGCGGGCACCTGGCTCCAGGTCGAGCTGAGCGGCACGTACTCCGACGGCACGTCGGCCCCCTGGTACGTCATGGGCCGCTGGGCGGCCGGTGACCAGGACATCCGGCGGACCTCCGTGGACGGCCAGAGCGACGGCAGAAGCAGCGTCTGGACGGACACCTTCGCCATCGACGACGCCGCCACGGGGCTGCGCCTGGTGTCGTACCGGCTCCGGCTCACCCTCTACCGCAGGCCCGGTACGAAGCTGACCCCCACTGTCTGGCGGCTCGGCGCGATGGGCTCCGACGTCCCGGACCGCTTCACCGTCCCGGCCTCCACGCCCGGTCTCGCCCAGGAACTCCTCGTCCCGCGGTACTCGCAGGAGGTGCACGCCGGCCAGTACCCGGAGTACGACAACGGCGGCGAGGCGTGGTGCAGCCCCACCTCCTCGCAGATGATCATCGAGTACTGGGGTGGCCGGCTCACCCCCGAGCAACTGTCCTGGGTCGACCCGAGCTACGCCGACCCGCAGGTGGACCACGCGGCCCGGTACACCTACGACTACCAGTACGAGGGCTGCGGCAACTGGCCGTTCAACGTGGCCTACGCGGCCACCTTCCAGGGCTTGCAGGGCGTGGTCACCCGGCTCGGCTCGCTCACCGACCTGGAGACGCTGATCGCGGCCGGCATCCCGGCCATAACGTCCCAGTCGTTCCTCAAGACCGAGCTGACCGGGGCCGGGTACGGCACCTCGGGGCACCTGATGACGGTGATCGGCTTCACCGCCGAGGGAGATGTGATCGCCAACGACCCGGCCTCACCGGACAACGAGGCGGTGCGCCGCGTCTACCCGCGGCGCGAGTGGGAAAATATCTGGCTCAGGACCAAGCGGTACAACGCCAGTGGCGCGGTGGCCTCGGGCACCGGCGGGGTCTGCTACCTCTACTTCCCGGCGCAGCCGACGGCGCGCCAGCGGCAGGCGCTCGCGGCGGTCGGCGTGCGCTGAGCCGACGGGCGGCACGGCCCCCGTGGCACCGGGGCCGTGCGCCTGTGACCAACCTCTCCGCTGCGCGGGCCGTCGGCGGTGGCATCGTGGAGAGCACGATGGGGGAGTCCGTCCAGCACAGCCGACCCAGTGAGACGCCATGACCGCACACTCAGCCCCCGCCGCCCGCACCCGCACCGGTGGCCCCCGGGACGACGGGCCGAAGATCGTCGAACACGTGGTGGGCTGGGTCCTGGTCGTGGTCCT
This sequence comes from Streptomyces sp. NPDC001270, assembly GCF_042896695.1. NCBI lineage: Bacteria > Bacillati > Actinomycetota > Actinomycetes > Kitasatosporales > Streptomycetaceae > Streptomyces > Streptomyces sp. NPDC001270. Next base: position 95,053 of record NZ_JBIAXM010000022.1, read on the forward strand.
GGCGATGCTCGTGACCCAGCTGGGCCTGCTGTGATGTTCTGACCCGCGGCGGAGTCCCGGGGCCTTGAGGCCGAAGTCCGAACCGGACACCGACCGCCCGCCGCCGTCCGGCCGTGGACGCGTGCACCGCACCGGTCGACAGCCGTCGCGGGTGCCCTGCCCGTCATCGCGTAGCCGGACCCCGCCCGTCCGGCGCCGCCCGCGGGCCCGCCGGGACGACAGAGGCGGGACGCGGGCCCCTCGCCCCCGCCCCGCCCCGCCGTGCGCCGTGGGTCCTAGCCGATGGCCTTGATCAGTTCGCCGTTCGAGGTGTCCCCGCTCAGCTCCCAGAAGAAGGTGCCGCCGAGGCCCTGCTCGTTCTTGTAGGCCATCTTGGTCGCGATGGTCGACGGGGTGTCGTAGCTCCACCAGTCGCTGCCGCACTTGGCGTACGCGGTGCCGCCCACCGTGCCGGTCGCCGGGCACTTGGTCTTGAGCACCTTGTAGTCGTCGATGCCCTGCTCATAGGTACCCGCCGCCGGGCCGGTCGCCGTGCCGCCGGGGGCGTCCTGGGTGACGCCGGTCCAGCCGCGGCCGTAGAAGCCGATGCCGAGCAGCAGCTTGTCGGCCGGTACGCCGAGACCCTTCAGCTTCGCGATGGTCGCGGAGGTGTCGAAGTCGGCCTTCGGGATGCCGGAGTAGGAGGTCAGCGGCGAGTGCGGGGCCGTCGGACCGGTCGCGTCCCAGGCACCGAAGAAGTCGTACGTCATCGGGTCGTACCAGTCGACGTACTGTGCCGCGCCCGCGTAGTCCGCCGCGTCGATCTTGCCGCCGCTGGAGGCGTCCGCGGTGATCGCCGCGGTCACCAGGCTGCTGGAGCCGAACTTCGAGCGCAGCGCCGCCATGACGTTCTTGAAGGCGTCCCGGCCGCTGGTGTCACAGGTGTTGCCGCAGGCGTTCGGGTACTCCCAGTCGATGTCGATGCCGTCGAAGAGGCCGGCCCACTTGGAGTCGTTCACCAGGTCGTCACAGGACTGGGCGAACCCGGCCGGGTCCTTCGCGGCCTCACCGAAGCCGCCGGACCAGGTCCAGCCGCCGAAGGACCACAGGATCTTCAGACCGGGGTGCTTCTGCTTCAGCTTGAGGAGCTGGTTGAAATTGCCGCGCAGCGGCTGGTCCCAGGTGTCCGCGACGCCGTCCACGGACTCCGCGGCGGTGAAGGCCCGGTCGGTCGCCGCGTAGGAGTCGCCCATCGCGCACTTGCCGCCGGTGACGTTGCCGAACGCGTAGTTGATATGGGTCAGCTTGTCGGCCGAGCCGGAGGTCTCGACGTTCTTGACGAGGTAGTTGCGGTCATAGACGCCCCATTCCGTGAAGTAGCCGACGACCTTGGAGCCTGCGGCGGCGGCCTTCGGTGCCGGGGCGGTGGCGGCGGCCGTGGGGGAGGCCGCCGTGGCACTGCCCGCGCCGGCCAGCAGCCCGGCGCCGAGGACGGCGCTGCACACGGCCGAGAGCAGCCCCCGCAAGGGGCGGCGGGAACGAAGGGAAACGTGCATCGGTGTGTCTCCTCGTGGGGGAGAGGGAACGCGTGCCGATTGGCATGAACGCGGTAAAGTGTTGATCCGAGAGGTTAGGAGGACTAGACCACTCGGGTCAATGGTTCGGACCAGTTTCAGGATCAGGGGCAGGTGGAACACCTCCCGAAGTAAGCGCTCGTTAACTGGTGACCGAAGGGTGCCGACCGGGCATACTCACAGCACGCAGCCGCAGGCCGGCGCCTTCCGTGACCCGGGAGCGCGCGCCGCGGCGGCGTAGGAACGACCCAGGCGGAGCCGCCCCACCCAAGGCGCGCGTTCGCCGACGCGCCCGACAAGGGAGGAGACCGTCGCCATGTCCGACCGCGCCCCTCGGTCCGTGGAGCGTCAGCTGCCCACGGACGAGGCCCGGGACCTGATCTCGCTCGTCCGCGAGATCGCCCACCGCGAGATCGCCCCGCGAGCGGCCGAGGAAGAGGACGCCGGGCGCTTCCCGCGCGAGATCTTCACCCTGCTCTCGGAATCCGGACTGCTCGGGCTGCCCTACGACTCCGAGTACGGCGGCGGTGACCAGCCCTACGAGGTCTACCTCCAGGTCCTGGAGGAACTGGCCGCGGCCCGCCTCACCGTCGGCCTCGGGGTCAGCGTGCACACCCTGGCCTGCTATCCGCTCGCCGCCCACGGCAGCAAGGAACAGCGGGCCGAACACCTGCCCGCCATGCTCGGCGGCGGACTGCTCGGCGCCTACTGCCTCTCCGAGCCGGCCGCCGGCTCGGACGCCGCCTCCCTGCGGACCAGGGCGGTGCGCGCGGACGGGGACGCCGCCCGGGACGGGGGTGCCGCCGGTGCGAGCGGGGCCGGGCGGGGCGGGGACTGGGTGATCGACGGCACCAAGGCGTGGATCACGCACGGCGGGGTCGCCGACTTCTACACGGTGATGGCGCGCACCGGAGCGGAGGGAGCGCGCGGGATCACCGCCTTCCTGGTGCCCGGCGACGCCGCGGGCCTGAGCGCGGCGGCCCCGGAGAAGAAGATGGGCATGAAGGGCTCGCCCACCGCCCAGCTCCACCTCGACGGCGTGCGGGTGTCCGACGGGCGGCGGGTGGGCGCGGAGGGCCAGGGCTTCGCCATCGCCCTGGCCGCACTCGACTCCGGGCGGCTCGGCATAGCCGCCTGCGCGATCGGGCTGGCCCAGGCGGCGCTGGACGAGGCCGTCGGCTATGCCGCCGACCGCCGGCAGTTCGGGCGGCCGATATCCGACTTCCAGGGCCTGCGCTTCCTGCTCGCCGACATGGCGACCCAGATCGAGGCGGGCCGCGCGCTCTACCTGACCGCCGCCCGGCTGCGTGACGCGGGTCTTCCGTTCGCCAAGCAGGCGGCCATGGCCAAGCTGCACTGCACCGACACCGCGATGCAGGTGACCACCGACGCGGTGCAGGTCCTCGGCGGGTACGGCTACACCGCCGACTTCCCGGTGGAGCGCTACATGCGCGAGGCCAAGGTCCTGCAGATCGTCGAGGGCACCAACCAGATCCAGCGGATGGTCATCGCCCGTCACCTGGCGGGGCCCGAGGGGCGCTGAGCCGGACGGGGCGTCGGGCCGCGCCCGCTCCGGGCGCGCCCGACGGGGGCGGCGGTCCGGGGCGGGTGCGGCTTCCGGCCGCCACGGGCGGGTGACCGCGGCGGCCGGACGGACCGGCCGTCCCGGTCAGGGTCAGCGTCCGGGTCCGTCCTGTTCCGCCTCTGGCTTCGTCCGGTTTGCTGACGTACCGTCAGCTCCACTGTCTCCAGGGGGGATGCCGTGGCCGACGACCGTCCCGTACCGCTCGACGAGTACCCCGTCCACCAGGTGCCGCTGTCCATGAAGCACCTGGCCACCGGGGACCGGAACGCCTACGACCGCTGCATCTTCCACGTCCTCGACCACCACGGACGCGCCCTGCTGATCCTCGGGCTCGGGGTCTACCCCAACCTGGGCGTGATCGACGCCTACGCCACTCTCCGGCTCGGTGACACCCTGCACGCGGTGCGCGCCTCGGACGCGCTCGGCGACGACCGGATGCGGCTCGCCGTCGGCCCGCTCAGGATCGAGGTCGAGGAGCCGCTGCGCCGGCTGCGGCTGACGGGCGAGGGCGCGCTGTCGTACGACCTGACGTGGACCGCCGCCTTCCCCGCCCTGTGGGAGCCCCACCACCTCCAGCGCCGGGGTGACCGGCTCACTCTGGAAGGACGCCGATTCGTCCAGGCCGGCACCGTGGAGGGCGTGATCCGGGCCGGCGGCGAGGAACTGCGGGTCGACGCCGCCGAGTGGACCGGCACCCGTGACCGCAGCTGGGGCGTGCGGCCGATACCGGGGGAGGAGGGCGGCCGGTTCGCCGAGGAGCAGCCGGCCGAGGGCTTCCACTGGATCTGGTGCCCCGTCCGCTTCGCCGACCGGTTCCTCATGGTGATCACCCAGGAGGACGCCGACGGCTACCGCACCCTCAACGACGCCACCCTCGTCCAACCCGGCCGGCGCGACCGCCAACTCGGCTGGCCCCGGGCCGAGATCGGCTACCGGTCCGGCACCCGCCACCCGGAGCGGGCGGTGATCCACCTGGGCGACCCGCGCGAGCCCCGGCCGCTCGACGTGGAAGTGCTGACCTCCTCCCCGCTCGCGATCGGCGCCGGGTACCCGCCCGCCGACGACTGGCAGCACGGCACCTGGCGCGGCCGGGGCTGGACCGACAGCCGCACCTACGACCTCGCCGACCCGCCGGCGCCGCCCTCCTCCCGGGCCGCCTTCGGGGTGGTCGACCACTCCGCCCGGTTCCGGTTCGACGGGCGGGTCGGGTACGGCATCTTCGAGCACGGCTCGTTCGGACGGCACGATCCCAGCGGATTCACCGGCTTCGACTCGGTGGCGCCCTGAAGGAGGCGGAGATGGCCACGGCACCGCGTCCCCGCACCACCACCCGCGATCCCGCGGAAGTGGCCCGTCGGCTCACCGCCTGGCTCCGCACCAGACTGCCCGGCGCCACCGCGGTCCGGGTCACCGCCCCCGCCTCGAACGGCATGTCCAGCGAAACCCTGCTGTTCGACATCGAGCACCCCGAACCGCCCGCCGGCGCTCCCGGCTCCGGCGGGGCGGGCGGTGCACCCGGCACGGCCTGCGCGTTGCGACTGGCGGCGGATCCGGCGGCGTACACCGTCTTCCCGCGCTACGACATGGCCCGCCAGTACCGCACCATGCGGCTGGTGGCGGAGCGCACCGACCTGCCGGTGCCGAAGGTGCTGTGGCTGGAGGAGGATCCAGGCCCGCTGGGTGCGCCGTTCTTCGTCATGGAGCGGGTCGCCGGGCGGGTGCCTCCGGACGTCATGCCCTCTACGTACGAGGGGAGTTGGCTGCACGCGGCGAGCCCGGCGGAGCGCGCGCACCTGGAGGCCGCCACGGTGGGGCTGCTGGCGCGGCTGCACGATCAGGTGAACCCGGCCGAGGCCGGGTTCCTCGCGCTGCCGGGCGACGGCGACTGCCTGCGGCGGCACGTCACCGCCCAGCGCGACTACTACGCCTGGGTGGTGGACGGCCTGCCCAGGTCACCGCTGATCGAGGCCGCGTTCGACCGGCTGGCCGAACTCTGGCCGCGGGAGCCCGCACAACCCGTGCTCACCTGGGGAGACGCACGCATCGGGAACGTCGTCTACGACGGCTTCGACCCCGTCGCCGTGCTCGACTGGGAGATGGCGGCGCTCGCCCCGCGCGAGGTGGACCTCGGCTGGACGGTCTATCTCCACCGCTTCTTCCACGATCTGACAGTGGCCTCAGGGCAGCGCGGACTGCCGGACCTGCTGCGCCGCGAACGCGTGGAGGAGCGCTACGCCCGGCTCACCGGCCACCCGCCCCGGGACATGGACTTCCACATCCTGTACGCCGCCCTGCGGCACGCGATCGTGATGCTGCGCATCGCCTACCGGCAACTGCACTTCGGAGAGGTCGCCCGGCCGGCGGACCCGGACACACTGATCCTGCACCACGACAGTCTGCGGGCCATGGTGCAGGGCGATTACCGGGACTGACCGGGCCGGCTCAGGCGGCCTGGCGGCGCATTTCCGGTACGTGCATCGGGCGCGAACTCGGGCCGCCGACGTGCGAGAAGGGCTGCGTCCGCCAGTTCAGACTCTGCGGCAGCGTCAGCAGGAGGGCGGTGTCCTGCTCCTGGGGGGTGACCGACTCGCCCGCGGACCGGGCCTGGGCGGCCGAACGGCCCGTGCCCGAGCACACCGTGAGACCGAACGGGTTCCACGGCGAGGCGCACAGCGCGTGCTCCGGCAGGACGTCCTCGTCCGCCAGCAGGGCGATGGGCTGCGCGCAGTCCGGGCAGATCACCCGGTACATCTCGAAGGTGTCGTAGGCGTCGAGTTCCTCGATGTCGTCGGCGTAGGGTTCGGCGCCCTCCGGCTGGGGCTCGACCGCCGGCTGCTGCCGTTTGGACGCGGTACGACCAGGGCGCTTAAGACTCTGCATGGGATTCTCCCCCTCGGGCTGGGCCGTGAAGGCGCTGCGGCCTCGACCACAGCAAGCACTTCCCGTCCGCTCTCGGCGGTAATCACGAGTACATCACGGAGCCAGCCCAAAGACTGTGGCGTTCGTCACATGGCGTTCGTTGCTGCCCGGTGCGGCTGATTTGTCCCTCCGTAGCGCGGTCGCCGACCCCCGGGGGTGTCTCAAACCGGGTATGACCTGGGTTGCTCGGGTATCCGAGGAGATCAAGCGCACTGTAGGTTTTGGCGCCATGGAGGAGCTGGACCGTCAGATCGTGCAGCTGCTCGTCACGGACGGGCGGATGAGCTACACAGACCTGGGCAGGGCCACCGGCCTGTCCACGTCGGCCGTGCACCAGCGGGTGCGCCGGCTGGAACAGCGCGGAGTCATCCGCGGCTATGCCGCGATCGTCGACCCCGAGGCCGTGGGGCTGCCCATGACCGCCTTCATCTCGGTGAAACCGTTCGATCCCAGCGCGCCCGACGACATCGCGGACCGCCTGGCCGGTGTCCCCGAGATCGAGGCGTGCCACAGCGTCGCAGGCGACGAGAACTACATCCTCAAGGTGCGGGTGGGCACACCGCACGAACTGGAGGAACTGCTGGCCCGGCTGCGGTCGCTCGCGGGCGTGTCCACGCGCACCACGGTGGTCCTGTCCACGCCCTACGAGGCCCGCCCGCCGAAGATCTGAGCCGCGGGGCCGCAGGCGCACCGCGCGATCCTGCGCGGTCTCTGGTCTCTCTGTTCGCTGTTTCTCCGGTCTCTCCGGTCTCTCCGGTCACTGCCTTCTCTGCCGTCTCCGTCGGCCCGGCGGACACGGCGGTCTCGGCGGACTTCGTGGCCGGTCGGTGTGCGCCCGGCGGCGCCGGCGCGGGCGGGGCGCCCCGCCCGTGTCCGCCCGGTCGGCGAGTGCCCCCGCGGTGCGCCCCGAGTGCCGCGCGGCCGGTGATCCGCGAGAGACTGTGGGGCATGAGCGAGCGACCCTCCGACCCGAAGACCGTTCTCCTGCGTCGAGGAGAAGTGCACAGTCCCGCCGACCCCTTCGCGACCGCGATGGTCGTGGAGCACGGCCAGGTCGCCTGGGTCGGTTCCGAGGGCGCCGCCGACGCCTTCGCCGAGGGCGTCGACGAGGTGGTCGACCTGGACGGCGCCCTGGTCACCCCGGCCTTCACCGACGCCCATGTGCACCTCACCTCCACCGGCCTGGCCCGCACCGGCCTCGACCTGTCGGCGGCCCCCACCCGCGAGGCGGCGCTGGCCCTGGTGCGTGAGTTCGCCGCCGCCCGCCCTGGCGACCGGGTGCTGCTCGGACACGGCTGGGACGCCGCCCGCTGGCCCGGCGGCCGGCCCCCGACCCGCGCGGAACTGGACGAGGCCACCGGCGGGCGCCCGCTCTACCTCTCCCGCATCGACGTCCACTCGGCCGTCGTGACCACCGCCCTGCTGGACCTGCTGCCGGACCGGATCACGCGCGAGGACGCCCCGCTCACCGGCGACGACCACCACACCGTGCGGGCCGCGGCGTTCGCGGCCGTCACGCCCGCCCAGCGCACCGAGGCGCAGCGGGCCGCCCTCGCGCACGCCGCCTCCCTCGGCATCGGCACCCTCCACGAGTGCGGCGGCCCGCGGATCTCCTCCGAGGACGACTTCACCGGCCTGCTGGAGCTGGCCGCGCGGGAGCCCGGCCCGCGCGTCGTCGGCTACTGGGCCGAACAGGCCGACGAGGGCGTCGCGAAGGCCCGGCAGCTGGGGGCGTTCGGCGCCGCGGGCGACCTGTTCGTGGACGGCGCCCTCGGCTCGCACACCGCCTGCCTGCACCAGCCCTACGCCGACGCCGACCACACCGGCGTCGGCTACCTCGACGCCGCCGCGGTCACCGCGCACGTGATCGCCTGCACCGAGGCGGGGATCCAGGCGGGCTTCCACGCCATCGGGGACGCCGCGGTGACGGCCGTGGTCGAGGGCGTGCGCGCCGCAGCCGAGAAGATCGGTCTCGGCCGGATCCGCGCGGCCCGGCACCGGGTGGAGCACGCGGAACTCCTCACGCCCGAGACCATCGCCGCCTTCGCCGAACTGGGCCTGACCGCCTCCGTCCAGCCCGCCTTCGACGCGCTGTGGGGCGGTGCGGACGGCATGTACGCCCGGCGGCTCGGCCCGGAGCGGGCCCGTGCGCTCAACCCGTTCGCGGCCCTGCTGCGGGCGGGCGTCCCCCTTGCCCTCGGCTCCGACAGCCCCGTCACCCCCCTCGACCCCTGGGGCACGGTCCGCGCGGCGGCCTTCCACCGCACGCCCGAGCACCGCATCTCGGTGCGCGCCGCGTTCACCGCGCACACCCGGGGCGGCTGGCGGGCCGTGGGCCGGGACGACGCGGGTGTCCTGGTGCCCGGCGCGCCCGCGGACTATGCGGTGTGGCGCACCGACGAACTGGTCGTGCAGGCACCCGACGACCGCGTCGCACGCTGGTCGACGGACCCGCGTTCGGGCACGCCGGGACTGCCCGACCTGACCCCGGGCCGTGACCTGCCGGTCTGTCTGCGCACCGTGGTGGGCGGGCGGACGGTGTTCGTAGGGCCGGGCGAGTGATCTCCCGGGGTGGCGCGGCGGCGATCACCGTCCGCCGCCGCGTCGCGCGACCTGCGCATCCTCCGCGACGTCCTGGGACGAACAGGTATCCATGCAGGTCAAACGACTGTTGACAGCCTGCGGCCGGGGGCCGGTAGGTTCGGCCGAGTCCACCACCGGACGCCCGACCGGGGAGCTTCCGCGCACTTGTCGCAGTGCCGCTGGGTCAGGGACGGTGTGCCGCACGGTGCACCGTCGCTGGGAGCCAGGCTCAGCGCCCGCGCCGACGAGGGAACGTTCCGGCCGGTCGGGGAGGTGCGACCCGGGTGGGGCCCGGACGCTCAGTAGACAACGGCTTTCGGTCGACCCGCAGCCAGCGGGCCCCAGGTCGGCCCGAAGGGCGCCGGGCCTCCATCCGCAGCGGGAACCCGCGCCGGGCGCGTGCTCTTACCCCGCTCTTGCGGAATCGACACCGCCACACAAACCAGTCAGCACGTCATCGCAGGCGACGGCCACTATGGTGGACCCCTGCGTACGACATGAAGGGACAGCAGTGAACGACGGCGACGGGACCCCCGCGGCTCAGTCCGGGGGAAGGCAGTTCGGTCCGCTCGGTACGGCTTTGGTGATCATCCCGACCTACAACGAGGCGGAGAACATCAAGGCGATCGTCGGCCGGGTACGCAGGGCCGTCCCCGAGGCGCACGTGCTGGTGGCCGACGACAACAGCCCGGACGGCACGGGCAAGCTCGCCGACGAACTCGCCGTCGCGGACGACCACGTCCAGGTGCTGCACCGCAAGGGCAAGGAGGGCCTCGGTGCCGCCTATCTCGCGGGCTTCCGCTGGGGCCTGGAGCACGGCTACGGCGTACTGGTCGAGATGGACGCCGACGGCTCCCACCAGCCCGAGGAACTGCCCCGTCTGCTGACCGCGCTCAAGGGCGCCGACCTGGTGCTGGGCTCCCGCTGGGTGCCGGGCGGCCGGGTGGTGAACTGGCCCAGGAGCCGGGAGTTCATCTCCCGCGGCGGCAGCCTCTATTCGCGGCTCGCCCTCGACCTGCCGCTGCGCGACATCACCGGCGGCTACCGCGCCTTCCGCCGCGGGACCCTCGAAGGTCTCGGTCTCGACGAGGTCTCCTCCCAGGGCTACTGCTTCCAGGTCGACCTCGCCCGCCGTGCCGTCAAGGCGGGCTACCACGTCGTCGAGGTCCCGATCACCTTCGTCGAGCGGGAACTGGGCGACTCCAAGATGAGCCGCGACATCCTCGTGGAGGCCCTGTGGCGGGTCACCTCCTGGGGCGTGGGCGAACGGGTGGGCAAGATCACGGGCAAGGGCAAGTCCTGACACCCGGCCGGAAGACGGCCTGAGGCCGCAGTTGCCCGTGCCCCTTCGGGTGCCGACCGCCCCCTTGTCCCGTACAGAGCAGGACCCAGGCACACTGGGGGTATGACGACTGGCGATCAGACCCCTCCGCCCTCCACCCGGCCCCGCCGCTCCCGACTGCGCCGGTATCTGCCGCTGGGCATCGCCGTCTGGTTCGTGCTGGAGATCTGGCTGCTGACCCGGGTCGCCGGAGCGGCGGGCGGTCTGACGGTGTTCCTGCTGCTGGTGGCCGGGGTCGTGGCCGGTTCGGTGGTCATCAAGCGGGCGGGCCGCCGTGCCTTCCGGAGCCTGAACGAGGCGATGCAGCGCGGTGGTTCGCCGGAGCGCGGCGGCGGCAACGGCCTGATGATGCTGGGCGGCCTGCTCCTGATCATCCCCGGGCTGATCTCGGACGCGGCGGGTCTGCTGCTGTTGATCCCCCCGGTCCAGAAGGCCGTGAGCCGGTACGCGGAGCGGCTCTTCGAGCGCCGTCTCCGCAAAGCGGCCCCCGGCTCTCTGGGTGACGCTTTCCAGCAGGCCCGCATTCACCGCCCCGACGGCAAGGTCGTCCAGGGTGAGGTCATCAAGGACGACGCCGACGCACCGGGGGACGCGGCCGGCGAGCCGCGCCCGCCCCTGACCCGCTGAGGCCCGCCGCGCCCTGCGCCGCCCCTGTTCACGCGGCGGCGGGGTGACGCAAAACCGCGGGACGCAAAACCGCGGGCGCCGTACGTCTGACTCACGTACGGCGCCCGCGGTCATTCACGTGCGTGGTTGTCCGGCTGCTCGCTAAGCGGACTTTCGGCTGTCCCTGGGATGAATCGCGATGTTCATCGCCCCGGAGCGCAGAACCGCCAGACGCTCCTCAAGGACCTCTTCGAGCTCCTCGCGGGTGCGCCGCTCCATCAGCATGTCCCAATGCGTGCGCGCCGGCTTGGCCTTCTTCTCCTCAGGGCCGTCGCCGTCCACCAGGAGTGCCTGGGCACCGCAGACCTTGCACTCCCACTCCGGCGGGATCTCCGCCTCGACCGAGAAGGGCATCTCGAAGCGGTGCCCCTTCTCGCATGCGTACTCCACGGCCTGGCGCGGGGCCAGGTCGATACCGCGGTCCGTCTCGTAGCTGGTCACCACGAGGCGGGTACCGCGAAGAGCTCGCTCACTCATGAATCGTGCCTCCCGGGCTTGTCGCCCACAGGACAGGTGTCGCTGTCGTCGTCATCCGGTCAACGTCCGGTCGGCGGTAAAGATTCCCGTCCCGAGTCCCGTTCCGGGTCATGCGTCGCCGTCGTAGCCGCAGCCTTGTCAACCAGTGCAGTACCCATCGGCGCCCGGTTTGTCACATCTACTAGCAGATGTCACCCAGCGTTTCAGTAACTCTGACGCGCAGTAACGGTACGCCTGGCAGGCCAAAGGCGTACACTACCGTCCTTTCGCGACGAGCGCTAAATCCATGCTAAATCTTCTCCGGGACCGGGTTCCCGGCCTCGCCGATCGCCCTGCGCACGGGAACCCGTGCGAGCAGCGCGAACCCGATGACGAAGAAGGCCACCAGGGAGATGATCGCCGAGCGGTAGCTGCCGGTCAGCTGGTAGGTGAGACCGAACAGCAGCGGGCCGAGCCAGCTCATCCCGCGGTCGCTCACCTCGTACGCCGCGAAGTACTCGGCCTCCTTGCCCGGCGGGACGAGGTGCGAGAACAGTGACCGGGACAGCGCCTGGCTGCCGCCGAGCACCAGCCCGATGCCGGCGGCGAGCACGAAGAACCACACCGGCGCCCCGGCGGGCAGGAAGTATCCGGCCGCCAGCGTGAGCGTCCACGCGACGAGCGAGCCGAGGATCGTGCGCTGCGCGCCGTAGCGCCGGGCCAGCCGCCCCATCGCCAGCGCTCCCGCCACGGCCAGCACCTGGACCAGCAGCACCGCCACGATCAGCGTCGACTGGCCGAGTCCCAGTTCCTCGGAGCCGTAGACCGACGCCTGTGAGATCACCGTCTGGATGCCGTCGTTGTAGACGAGGTAGGCGAGCAGGAAGGCCAGCGTCAGCGGATGCCGGCGCATGTCGCGCACGGTCGCCGCGAGCTGTCGCAGCCCGGGGGCCGTGACGGCGGCGACGGTGGACCGGCGGTCGCGCAGCCGGCGCAGCGGTACGAGTGTGAAGGCGCCCCACCACAGGCCGGCCGAGGCCAGGCAGATCCGCACGGCGGCCGCCTCGGACAGGCCGAAGGAGTCGTGTGCCGAGTAGAGGACCAGATCGACGACCAGCACCAGGGCGCCGGCCGCGTAGCCGAAGGCCCAGCCGCGTGAGGAGACCGCGTCGCGCTCCTCGGGCCCGGCGATCTGCGGCAGATAGGAGTTGTAGAGCATCATCGCCACGGACTGCGCCGCGTTCGCGACGATCAGCAGCAGCCCGCCGAGCAGATAGCGGTCGCCGTCCAGGAAGAACATGGCCGTCGTCGCCGCGGCTCCGGTGTACGCGGCGGCCGCGAGCAGGTGCTTCTTGCGGCCGGTGCGGTCGGCCAGGCCACCCGCCAGGGGCATGACCACGACCGCGAGGATCACCGACAGGGACACCGAGTAGGCGAAGAACGAACCCGCCCGCACGGGTATCCCCAGCGGGTGCACGAAGCCGTCGGAGTCCGCGGCCGTCTCGGCGACCGAGGTCAGATAGGGACCGAGGAAGACGGTCAGGACACTCGTCGAATAGACCGAGCACGCCCAGTCGTAGAAGTACCAGCCGCGCTGTTCGCGCCGCCGTTCGGCGACGTCGGCCGCCCCCGCCCGCACGGTCTGCGTGCTCACCCGTGCCCTCGCTTCCCCGCTGAAGGTGCCGCCCTGAAGGTGCCCGCGCGCGGGCCCGGTGGGACAGGGGTGGTCAGGCCCAGACGCCCCGGTCCTCCATGACCTTGCGCAACGTGTCGATGTGATCGGTCATGATGCCATCGACTCCGAGGTCGAGGAGCCGGTGCATCCGTTCCGGTTCGTTGACCGTCCACACGTGCACCTGCAGCCCACGCGCGTGTGCCGCGCGGACGAAGCGGCGGTCGACCACGGGGATGCCCGACTGGGACTCCGGGACCTGCGCGGCGACCGCGGAACGGCGCACGGCCGCGGGCAGCCCCCAGGAGCGCAGCCGCAGCCCCAGCACGCCCCGGGTGCCGAACGACGTGGCGAGCCGCGGCCCGGCGAGCCGCTGGGCGCGCGCCACCCGCCCCTCGGAGAAGGAGCCGACACAGATCCGGTCCCAGCAGTCCGTGCGCTCGACCAGGTCCAGGAACGGCCGCAGCGTCGGCTCCGCCTTGAGGTCGACGTTCCAGCGCACCTCGGGGAAGGTCTCCAGCAACTCCTCGAAGAGGGGCACCGGTTCGCTGCCCGCCACGCGCGCGTCGCGTACGTCCGACCAGGGGAGGTCGGCGATCCGGCCCGCTCCGTCGGTGACCCGGTCGAGGGCGTCGTCGTGGAAGGCGACGAGCTTCCCGTCCGCGGTGCGGTGCACGTCGGTCTCGATGTACCGGTAGCCGAGTCCCACCGCGCGCCGGAACTGCGCCACGGTGTTCTCCAGACCGTCGGCGGCACCGCCCCGGTGGGCGAACGGGATCGGGCCGGGATGGTCGAGGTAGGGGTGGCGTCGCGGCGTGCTCACGGACGCAGTATCGCCCGTCCGGGTGACCCGGCGGCAACGGCCGTGCTGCCGCGGGATGCCGACGGAACGGCGAACACCCGCAGGAAGACCTGTGCCAGCGGCCCTATGGACAGCGCGTACAGGAAGGTGCCGACACCGACCGTGCCGCCGAGGGCGGAACCGGTGACGACGACCGCGACCTCGATCGCCGTGCGCATCAGTCCGATCGAGCGGCCGGTACGCCGGTGCAGCCCCGTCATCAGGCCGTCCCGCGGACCCGGGCCGAGGCGCGCCGCGATGTAGAGGCCGGTCGCGGCGCCGTTGAGCACGATGCCCGCGAGCATCAGGGGGATCCGCACGGCGAGCGTGCGCGGCTCCGGGACGAGGGCGAGGGTGCCGTCCATGGCGAGTCCGACGGCGACGACGTTGGAGACCGTGCCGAGGCCCGGGCGCTGGCGCAGCGGGATCCAGAGCAGCAGCACCGCGGCGCCCACGGCGATCGACACCACGCCGATGGTCAGCCCGGTGAGCCGGGCCAGGCCCTGGTGCAGCACGTTCCAGGGCTCCAGGCCCAGGCCCGCCGCGACGAGGAGTGCCGAACTCGCGCCGTACAGCGCGAGGCCGACGTACAACTGGACCAACCGTCGCCCGAGACGGCCGGGGCTGCGTGTGGACAAAGGAATACCCCCTGTATGGAGATGGTGGCCTGACTCATGGCACTCTGTGGCTGGGTAGGGAACCTCATCCAGGGCCAATCCGAGGCAGGTGGACTGATGTCAGTGGCGCAGTGGACCTCAGCGGTGGGTGCCGCGCAGCTCGCGCGGCTGCTCACTTCCCAGCAGGACCGCCCGGCCGGCCCCGGCACCCGCCGTCCGCCCGCCTACCGCGCGTTGGCCGACGGCGTCCGGCTGCTGGTGCTGGAGGGCAGGGTGCCGGTGGCCGCCCGGCTGCCCGCCGAACGCGAACTGGCCCTGGCGCTGTCCGTGAGCCGCACCACGGTCGCCGCCGCCTACGAGGCGCTGCGCACCGAGGGCTTCCTGGAGTCCCGGCGCGGCGCGGGCAGTTGGACCGCCGTGCCGGCCGGGAACCCGCTGCCCGCGCGGGGCCTCGAACCGCTGCCGCCCGAGTCGCTGGGCTCGATGATCGACCTCGGCTGCGCGGCCCTGCCCGCACCCGAGCCGTGGCTCACCCGGGCCGTCCAGGGCGCCCTGGAGGAACTGCCCCCGTACGCGCGCACCCACGGCGACTATCCGGCCGGAATCCCGCCGCTGCGCGCGATGATCGCCGAGCGTTACACCGCGCGCGGGATCCCGACCATGCCGGAGCAGATCATGGTCACCACCGGCGCGATGGGCGCGATCGACGCGATCTGCCACCTCTTCGCGGGGCGCGGCGAGCGGATCGCGGTGGAATCGCCGTCCTACGCCAACATCCTCCAGCTGATGCGGGAGACGGGCGCCCGGCTGGTCCCCGTCGCCATGGCCGACGGGCTCGCGGGCTGGGACCTGGACCGCTGGCGGCAGGTGCTGCGCGAGGCGGCCCCACGGATGGCGTACGTCGTCGCCGACTTCCACAACCCGACCGGTGCGCTCGCCGACGAGGACCAGCGGCGCCGGATGGTGGACGCGGCCCGCTCGGCGGGCACGGTGCTCGTCGTCGACGAGACGATGAGCGAGCTGTGGCTGGACGAGGACCTCGACCGCGCCGCGCTGCCGCGGCCGGTGTGCGGGTTCGACCCGGCCGGCTCGACGGTGATCACGGTCGGCTCGGCCAGCAAGGCGTTCTGGGCGGGGATGCGCATCGGCTGGGTGCGTGCCGCCCCCGACGTCATCCGCAGCCTGGTCGCCGCGCGCGCGTACGCCGACCTGGGCACCCCTGTGCTGGAGCAGCTGGCGGTGAACTGGCTGTTCGGCACCGGGGGCTGGGAGCAGGCCGCGGCACTGCGCAGGAGCGAGGCCCGGGAGAACCGGAGCGCCCTGGTGGCGGCGGTACGGCGACAGCTGCCGGACTGGGAGTTCGAGGTGCCCCGGGGCGGGCTCACCCTGTGGGTGCGGGCGGGCGGCCTGTCGGGTTCGCGGCTGGCGGAGATGGGGGAGCGGGTCGGGGTGCGGGTGCCCTCCGGCCCCCGCTTCGGCGTCGACGGTGCCTTCGAGGGCTATGTACGGCTGCCGTTCACCGTGGGCGGTGCGCTGGCCGAGGAGGCGGCGGTCCGGCTGGCGGCGGCGGCGCGCCTGGTGGAGTCGGGGGCGAGCACGGGGACGGAGGCGCCGCGCACCTTCGTCGCGTAGCGCCGGGCGCCGGGTCGTCCTCGCTGCCGCCGTCCTCCGAGCACGTGCTCCGCCTCCGGCGGTGGCGGGGTGTTCTTCGGCCGCGGGCCAGGGGCGGCCGGTCGCGCGGTTCCCTGCGCCACCAAGAGTGGTGGCGGGCGGGATGGCCGGTTTTCGGCCGCGGTGGCGCCGCGTGGTCCGTTCACTTTCCTGCCGCCGCTTGCAGTGCGGAGTGCTCCCTGGCCGCGGGTGGCGGTGGTGTCCGCCGGTCCGACCCCCTGCTCGTGTACGGCCCGCGCGTTGCCCCCGGCTCCGTCGTACCGGGGAGCCGGTCGCAGGAGCCGGTTCGGGGTACGCCGGAGCGGAGGCGGGTGGATCAGGTGGGGCTCTCCGCCGCCAGGGTGTCCGCCGCGACGGCCCTGGCCTGGGACGTCTTCGCCGACGTCGGCACGGGCGCCGTGTCCACCGTCACCGTGTCGGCGGGCACCGTGTCCGCCGGTGCTTTCTCCGTCGGCCCGGAATCGGCCCGGACCGTCTTCAGCGGGATCGTCTCCACCGGCACCGGGACCACCTCCGTCCGGGCCGCATCGTCGTCCGCGGGAGTGGTCCGCGGCGGCAGCAGGGCCAGCACCGCCTGCCGGTCGGCGTCGCTCGTGGCGTCGTCGTACGGGTCCGGGGTCGCGGGGACCTGGAGCCGGTGGACGGGGCCGTCGCCCAGCCGGGCGTAGCCGCGGCCCGGCGGCACGTGGACCGGCGCGGTCGTGTGCGGCAGCGTGCCGAGGACCGCGACCAGGTGCTCCGGGGCCGCGGGTCCCAGCGCGACACGCGCGCGTGTGTGCTGCCGTACTCCGTCGTCGAGCGCGTCCGCGTAGTCGAAGCCCTCGGCGACGACCACGGTCACATGGGCCGCGCGTCCGTGCCGCAGCGGGACCTGGAGCAGGGACTGGGGATCCGGGCGGCCTTCCGCCGCGGCCAGATGGGTGAGGGAGCCCGGGCGGTCGAGCAGGATCCACAGGGGGCGTTTGGTGTCGTCCGGTGGCGGATGCCCGGCCTGCCGGGCCCGGTTGGCCGCGATGAGCCGCCGTTCCGTCTCGTGCGCGGCCCACTCCAGGCTGGCCAGTGCCCCGGTGAGTCCGCACTCGACGCCCAGCACCCCGTCCCGGCCGGTCAGACAGGCGTACTCGCCGGTGCTGCCGCCCTCGACGACCAGCACGTCGCCGTACCGGAGCGCCTGGAGGGCGACGGAGCGCAGCAGCGTCGAGGTGCCGCTGCCGGGCTGGCCCATGACCAGCAGGTGCGGCTCGGTCGAGCGGATCCCGGTGCGCCACACGACCGGCGGGACGTCACGCTGCTCGTCGCCGAAGCCGAGCGGCAGCGTGCGCTGGACCTCGGAGGGGTCGGTGAAGCCGAGCACCGTCTCGCCCGGCGCGGTGACGAAACGCTGGGCCGCGATGTCGGTGGGCAGCGGGGCGAGGACGCTGACCGTGAGCTGGTTGGCCTCCTCGGCCCACCCGAAGTGGTATTCGCGGCCCCGCCCGGCCTTGGCGGCGAGCAGGTACTCGATCCGGGCCCGGGCCTCGGGTTCGGCGTCCGGGAAGTACGCCGGGTAGCGGATCACGAGGTGCCCCACGCGCCCCGCGTCGTCGAAGTCGTGGTCGGTGAAGGCGTTCTCCCAGGCCCCGCCGTGGACGAAGACCGGGGCGGGGTCCTCGGGGGACGAGAAATACGGCACCAGGGCCTCGTACAGCGACTGAAGGCGCTGCGTCTGGGACTCGTCGGGGCCTTCGGGTGCGGCCGGGGCGCGGTCCCTGCCGTGCCAGGCTGCCGCCGCCATCAGCGTGATGGCGGCGAGCAGCGGTCCGTACGGGGCGAGCGCGACGACCAGGACGCCCGAGGCCACCAGGAACAGCAGCGGCCCGCGCTTGTCCTTGGGCGTGTCGGCCCACTTGTGCCGCCCGGCCGCGGCCAGACGGTTCAGTCCGCGGGAGACGGTGATCAGCGGGTGCAGGACGTCGGTGGCGCTGTCGGCCGCCGTCCGGGCCAGTTCCCGGCTCCTGGCGATCTGCGCGCTGCCGTAGCTCAGAATGCGGGGGAGAGGGCGCCGGGCCACTGCTGTCTCCTGACGGTGGGTGCGGGCGGGAGGAACGGCGTCAGAACTTGATGCCGCCGAGGAGGCTCGCCAGGCTCTCGCCGCCCGCTTTGATGCTCGGGGCGATGGCCGTACTGGCGAGGTAGAAGCCGAACAGGGACGCGACCACGGCGTGTGACGCCTTGAGTCCGTCCTTGCGGAAGAAGAGGAAGACGATGATGCCGAGCAGGACGACGCCTGACATGGAGAGAATCATTTGAGGTCTCCTGGTGTCGAGGGGGGACAGTCACCATGAGTACTTCCAGCATCACAGGGTGTATCTATACGACAAAAGGTGCAATTGGGTGAAATCCGGCTGATTTCCCCCAAGTGGCCGAGCCGCCTTGGCCCGGTCGAGCAGGACTCACCGGGCCGACGGGCGTGGCTCGTGTGGCCGGTGGGGACTCGCGATGATCTTTACCTCGGGCGCATCCGGTCATGTGCCCCCCGGCGGCCAGTACGCTGGCGATTCACCCGTACGGCCGGGCCCCGCCCGCTGCCGTAGGCTCTGTCAGTTCCGCAAAAGCCCTGAAGGAGAGGCGGTCCGGCCGATGAGTGAAGCCCCCGACCCCGATGTCGTGGAGCTGGCGACCAAGATCTTCGATCTGGCCCGGCAGGGGCGGACCGAGGCACTCGTGGCGTACGTCGACGCGGGTGTTCCGGCCAACCTCACCAACGACCGCGGCGACTCCCTCGTGATGCTCGCCGCATACCACGGCCACGCCGACGCGGTGCGTGCCCTGCTCGCCCGCGGCGCCGAGGCGGACCGGGCCAACGACCGGGGGCAGACCCCGCTCGCCGGCGCCGTCTTCAAGGACGAGCTGGACGTCATCAAGGCCCTTCTCGACGGCGGTGCCGACCCCGCCGCGGGCACTCCGTCGGCCGTCGACACCGCCCGGATGTTCGGCCGGACGGAACTCCTGAACCTGTTCGGAGCCCACTGACCAGACCATTCTGACCAGGCAGAACAGGGAAAATGGGGGAGGCGGTGACAGGCCGCCGGAAATACGGTCGCGGCAGGAGAAACCCGCGAGTCATCATGGCGACGTGGTTCACGGACGCGATGGCTGGGCAGGTGTTGCCGCACCGCGCGGACCGTGATGCGGCCCGCATGGGCCACCGACGAGAGGCAGAGGAAGATGGTCTACAGCAAGCAAGAGACGGCGGGCGCCCCGACGTTGTGTCACGCGGCCAGGTAGTGCGTGTTCCCCGGTTGCGTCGACGCTTGATGTGAGGCTGTTTCCCATGTTCGATCCGGTCATAGCGCCCAGCGGAACGCTGCTCGGCCTGCTTCAGCGGGGCCGCGGCGACGGCACGCTGCACGCGCTCACCGCGCCCCGCGCCGAAGCGCTCGCGGCGCTGAACCACTGCGTGCTGCACGACCCCCGGCACGACTGGCAGGTCGAGAACCGCTCCCTCTACTACGCCCGCCTCTACCTCGACCTGAACG
Source organism: Streptomyces sp. NPDC001270 (assembly GCF_042896695.1). Lineage (NCBI taxonomy): Bacteria > Bacillati > Actinomycetota > Actinomycetes > Kitasatosporales > Streptomycetaceae > Streptomyces > Streptomyces sp. NPDC001270. The sequence goes on from NZ_JBIAXM010000022.1 coordinate 114,476, forward strand.
GCGGTCTCGACGAGGTCGAGGCGCATCTCTTCGACCCCGAGGACATCCGCGAGACCGACGAGTCGCGCACCGGCCTCGCCCTGGCCGTCCTCGGGCACCTCGCCTCGTACGGCAGGCAGGACGCGCTGCACCTGCTGCGCAGGTACGCCGCGCACGGCACCAATTGGGCCTGGGCGCTGGACGAACTCGCCCTGCGGGACGACGACGCGGCCCTGCGCGCCCTCGCCGTGCCCGTCCTCGCCCGCTTCGGCACCGACGCCGAGGGCGAGGCCGAGCTGGCCGCTGCCGTCCGCGACGCCTTCGAGCCCCGGCCGTGGCGGCTGTGGGCCGACGATCCGCGCGAATCCATCGCCACGCGCGTGCGTGCCGCCCAGGAGACCGGCTGCTTCGACCGGTGGCAGCGCCAGCTGCGGCCGAGCGGACCACGCCCGGACTGGAGCGTGCACGCCGTCCTCGACTGGGCCCAGCAGGGCGTGGAACGCGGCACCGCCCTGCACGTTCCCGCCGCCCGCTGCCTGGTCGCCGTGGCCGGCCCCGAGGACCGGCCGGAGATCGTCCGCGCCGCCCAGGACGGCGCCGAGGGAGCCCGGTGCACCGCCCTGCGGTACCTCGCCGACGCCGACGACCCCGACGCCCTCGCCCTGATCGAAGCTGCCGCGACCTACGGTCCGACGCCTGTCGCCCAGGCCGCGGTCGACGCCTTCGAACGGATGCGCAGCATCGCCGCCGTCGACCGCGCGCGCGGCTGGGCCCACAGGCCCGATGTCCTCGGCGCCGCCGCCGGACGCATGCTCGCCTGCCGCGGCGCGGCCCGGGACAGCGGACTGGTGCTCGCGGCGCTCCGGGAGGCCGTCCGAGGCGAGGGACCCGACGCACCCACCCTGTGGACCCTCGTCGACGGCGCCGGCCGCCTCGGCATCGCCTGCGCCGCGCCCGTGCTGCGCCATGTCTACCGCGAGACGGCCTCCTCCCACCTTCGCGGCCGCGCCGCCCGCGCCCTGGCCGCCACCGACCCCTCCTTCCCCACCGGATTCGCCGTCGAATGCCTCTGGGACTGCGAGGAGACCACGCGCGAGGTCGCCGCCCGGCATGCCGAGACCGGTGACGCCCGGGTCGTCGAGCGCCTGCGCCGGCTCGCCGCCGACCCGGCCGAGGAGGCGGAGGTCCAGACGGCCGTCCGCAGCCGTATCGCCCCGGACGGACGGTTCGCGTGAACAGCGGGTGACCCAGGGGACAGGAGCGCATGGACAGCGGCTGACCTGCCCGGGTGTGCAGTGCAACGCTCATAGGACGTTCCTCGTTCGGAAAGATCCACGTTGACGCGGCCACGTCCGGCACGGCGAGAACACGGGTATGCGTGTCGTCATCGTGACCGAATCATTTCCCCCCGATGTGAACGGCGTGGCCCACTGCGCGCTCCAGACCGCCCGGCACCTCGTCGACAGCGGTCACGCTCCCCTCGTCGTCGCTCCGGCCCCCGCTCCCGGAAACAGGCCCGACGCCTCCGCGCCGTGCCCTGTCGTCCATGTCCCCTCCCTACCGCTCCCGGGCTACCCCCAGGTCCGCGTCGCCCTCCCCAGCCGACGCCTCGCCGCGGCGCTCGTCGAGCACCGCCCCGACATCGTGCACCTGGCCAGCCCCTTCGTCCTCGGCGTCCGCGGCATGGCCGCCGCGGCCCGGCTCGGCATCCCCACCGTGGCCGTCTACCAGACCGACCTGGCCGGCTACGCCCGCACCTACATGGGCGCGGGCGAGGCCGCCGCCTGGCGGCGCATCCGCTCCGTGCACTCCGCCTCCGACCTCACCCTCGCCCCGTCCAGCGCCGCCCTGACCGACCTGGAGACACACGGGGTGCCCCGGGTGAAGCTGTGGCCGCGCGGCGTCGACACCGTCCGCTTCCGCCCCGACCACCGCGACACGGCGCTGCGCCGGGAACTCGCACCGAACGGCGAGGTCATCGTCGGCTACGTCGGCCGGCTCGCCCCCGAGAAGCACGTCGAACTGCTGGCCGGCGCCTGCGCCCTGGACGGCGTCCGGGTCGTGGTGGTGGGCGACGGGCCCAGCCAGCCCCAGCTCGCCGAGGCCCTGCCGGGCGCGGTCTTCCTGGGCCGGCGCACCGGGGACGACCTCGCCCGGTTCTTCGCCTCGCTCGACGTCTTCGTGCACACCGGCCCCTTCGAGACGTTCTGCCAGACCGTCCAGGAGGCCATGGCCAGCGGCGTGCCGGTGGTCGCGCCCGCCATCGGCGGCCCGCTCGACCTGGTCGCCCACGGGCACACCGGCCTGCTGGTCCCGCCGCGCGACGCGGACGCGGTCCGGGACGCCGTACGGGCCCTGGCCGCGGACCCGGCGCTGCGCGCCGAGTACGGCGCCGCCGGGCGGGCCACCGTCGAAGGCCGCACCTGGTCCGCGATCGGCGACCGGCTGATCACGCACTACGAGAATGTGCTCGCGGCACGGAAGACGGCGGTGCCGGCATGACCACCGACTCCCTGCGCATCGTCAGGCTCGCCAACTTCGTCGCCCCCGCCTCCGGCGGTCTGCGCACCGCGCTGCGCGAGCTGGGCAGGGGCTTCCGGGTGGCGGGCCACGAGCCGGTGCTGATCGTGCCCGGCGAGCGCCACACGGACCAGGACACCGAGCAGGGCCGCGTCATCACGCTGCCCGGCCCGCTGCTGCCGGGCACCGGCGGCTACCGCGTCCTGCTCGACAAGCGGCGCGTCGCCGCCCTCCTGGAGGAGCTGGCACCGGACCGGCTGGAGGTGTCGGACCGTACGACGCTGCGCTGGACCGGCCGCTGGGCCCGGCGCGCCCGGGTCCCCGCCGTCATGGTCTCGCACGAGACCGCCGACGGAGTGCTGCGCACCTGGGGCCTGTCGGAGAACGCCTCCCGGCGGGCCGCCGACGCCCTCAACGTCCGTACGGCGCACACCTACTCGCGCGTCGTGTGCACCACCGAGTTCGCCGAGCGCGAGTTCGTCCGGATCGGTGCGCGCAACGTCGTACGGGCCCCGCTGGGCGTCGACCTGACCGACCGGCACCCCGCGCTGCGGGACCTCGGGGCGCGGGCCGTGCACGCGCGCGTGGACGAGACACTGCTGGTCATGTGCTCCCGGCTGTCCGTGGAGAAGCGGCCGGGTACGGCACTGGACGCGCTGGAGGCGCTGCTGCGGCGCGGGCGCCGGGCGGTGCTCGTGGTGGCCGGGGACGGACCGCTGCGGGCACGGCTGGAGCAGCGGGCCCGGGAGCGCGGACTGCCCGTGACCTTCCTCGGGCACGTCTCCGACCGGACCGCGCTCGGCGCGTTGCAGGCTTCCGCCGACGTGGCCCTGGCCCCCGGACCGGCCGAGACGTTCGGGCTCGCCGCGCTGGAGGCCATGGCGTGCGGGACGCCCGTGGTGGCGAGCGCGTCGTCCGCGCTGCCGGAGGTCATCGGGTCCGCCGGGGCCACGGCGGCCGACCACGGAGAGGCGTTCGCCGACGCCGTGGAGACGCTTCTGGAACGCCCCGTGGCCGAGCGGCGGGACTCCGCACGCGCGCGTGCCGAGTGCTTCGGATGGGGCGCCGCGGTGGAGGCGTTCCTCGCCGCGCACGACGCGCCGGTGCCGGCCCGCCGCCCCGGCGACGACGGCCCGACGGATCCGTCGGGCCGCGCCGAGGACGGAGCGGTGCCGAGCCGGGCGGGAGCGGGCGAGGCGTCGGCGTCGGTCCGGTCCGACGCGCCCGAGGCTACGGCGCGGTCGCGGTCCGACGCGCCCGAGGCGTCCGGGGCGCCGGGCGGGTCCGGGGCGTCCCGGCGTGTCGTGCCGGAGGGCGTGGCATGAGACCCGTCCGTTTCGTGGCGCTCGGGGACTCGCTGACCGAGGGCGTGGGCGATCCCCTCGGCGCCGGATGGCGCGGCTGGGCCGCGCTGCTGGCCGGCGGCATGGCCGAGGGAACGGTGGAGTTCACCAACCTCGCGGTCAGCGGGGCGCAGACGCGCGACGTGCTGGAGCGCCAGACCCCGGGCGCCCTCGGCCTGCGCCCGGACGTCGCCTCCGTCGTGATAGGCGTCAACGACACCCTGCGCTGCACCTTCGACATCCACGCGGTGGCGGCCCGGCTCGACGAGGTCTACGCGGCGTTCACCCGGCAGCACACCGTCCTGCTCACCGCGTGCCTGCCCGACCCCGGCGCGATGCTGGGGCTGCCGGGCGCCCTGGCCCGCCCGCTGGCCCGGCGCCAGCGGGCCGTCAACACGGTGGTCCACGCGCTGTCCGAGCGGTACGGCGCCGTCCACCTGCACGCGGCGGAGGGCGCGTGGCTCACCGACCGGGCCATGTGGAGTTCGGACCGGCTGCATCCGGGCGAGCGGGGCCATCGGCAGCTCGCGCTGCGGTTCCACGCCCTGCTCGTGGAGGCGGGCGCCGCGACGGGCACCGCGCCCTCGCCCGAGCCGGAGTTCCCCGTGCCGACCAAGTCGGCGAGCCTGTGGTGGCTGGCGACCGCCGGCACCGCCTGGGTGGCGAGGCGCTGCACCGACCTGCTGCCGCAGTTGCTCAGGCTGGCGGCCGACGAGATGCGGCACCGCGCGCGGGGCACCAGTGCCCGCCTCGACCTGCGGGCCGCGGCCGCCGTGTCCGCGGCCCTCGCCGCCCTGTCGGTGGCGGAGCGGACGGACGCGGCATGACCGTTCAGCGGTGCCGTACGGCGACGAAACGGACCGGGGTGCCGGGCACCGCCTGCGCGGCGGCCGGCAGGTCGGTGGCGCGCACCACCGCGATCACCGGGTAGCCCCCGGTGGTCGGGTGGTCCGCTAGGAAGACCACCGGCCGGCCGTCCGGCGGCACCTGGACCGCGCCCAGGACCATGCCCTCACTGGGAAGTTCGCCGGTCCGGGCACGTGCCAGGGCCGGTCCCTCCATGCGCAGCCCGATCCGGTTGCTCGCCGCCGACACCCGGTACGCGCGCGAGGTGAAGTCGCGCACGGCCCCCGGGGCGAACCAGTCCTCGCGCGGCCCCGGCGTCACGCGCAGCACGAGTTCGGCCGGCGGTCCCGGCTGCGGGGCGACGTCCACGCGCGCGTGCGGACCGGGCGGCGGCTCGCCCAGGGGCAGCACCACACCGTCCGCGAGCGGCGCCGGACCCAGTCCGGACAGCAGGTCGGTGGACCGGCTGCCGAGCACCGGCTCGACGGCGATGCCGCCGGACACGGCCACATAGGCGCGTACCCCCAGGGCCGCGGCCCCCACCTCCAGCAGGTGCCCGGCCGGCACCCGCAGCGCGGTGCCCCAGGCGGCCGGGCGCCCGCCGACCCGGACCGGGCTCGGCGCGCCCCCGACCGCGACGACGACGCTCGCACGCGCCCGCAGGGCACAGCCGTCGAGTGTCGTCTCCAGAACCGCGGCGCCGGGCGGGTTGCCGACCAGCCGGTTGACGAGCGCCGCCGCGGGCCCGTCCAGCGCCCCCGAACGGGGTACGCCGAGGTGGGCGTGGCCGGGCCGCCCCCGGTCCTGCACGGTGGTCAGGGCGCCCGCCCGGACCACCACGAGCGCACGGTCGGTCATGTGGCCGCCACCGGTACGAAGCGGACCCGGGCGCCCGGAGTCAGCAGGGCGGCCGGTACGCGCGCGTGGTCCCACAGGAGCGCGTCCGTGCGGCCGATCAACTGCCAGCCGCCCGGTGACGACCGCGGGTAGACGCCGGTGTACGGCCCGGCCAGCGCCACCGCCCCGGCCGGGACCGCGGTGCGCGGCGTGCCCCGGCGCGGCGTGCCGTAGCGGGCGGGCAGACCGGTGAGGTAGCCGAAGCCGGGGGCGAACCCGCAGAAGGCGACGGTGAATTCGGTGCCCGCGTGGATCCGGGCCACGTCGTCCTCGGACACCCCCCAGTGGGCGGCGACCTCGCCGAGGTCCGGGCCGTCGTAGCGGACCGATAGCGAGACGACCGTACGCGCGCGTGCGGGGGCGGCAGGCACCTCGGACGCACTCAGCTCCCGGGCCAGGGCCGCCGGGTCGGCCAGACCGTCCAGGAGCACCGTACGGGCCGCCGGGACGATCTCCTCGGCGGTCAGCGAGCCCTCCGCGCGGCGGCGCAGCAGCTCCGCGTGCAGCGCCTGCGCCTCCTCGGCCGAGGCCACCTCGACGAGCAGGGCGCGGTCGCCGACCGGCAGCGTCCTCATGCGAAGGCCACCACCCGGACCCCGGACGCCGTCAGGTGCTCGCGCACCCGGCGCGCCATCTCCACCGCCCCCGGGGTGTCCCCGTGCAGGCACAGCGAGCGGGCGCGCACCGCGATGCGCGCACCGGAGTGTGCCCGCACGGCGCCGTCGCGGGCCAGGTCCAGCGAGCGGGCCACCACCGCCTCCGGGTCGGTGAGCACGGCGCCGTCCTGCCCGCGCGGCACGAGCGTGCCCTCGTCGGTGTACGCGCGGTCCGCGAACGCCTCCGTGACGGTCGGCAGCCCGCACGCTTCCGCACGTGCCAGCAGCCGGGAGCCCGGCAGTCCGAGCACGGGGAGCACGGCACCGGTGAGCAGGACGCCGTCGACGACCGCCGCGGCCTGCTCCTCGTCGTGCACCACACGGTTGTAGAGCGCCCCGTGCGGCTTGACGTATCCCACGCGCGCGCCCGCCGCCCGCGCGAAGACCTCCAGGGCGCCTATCTGGTACGCCACTTCGGCGGCCAGTTCGGCGGGCGGCACGTCCATCGCGCGCCGCCCGAACCCCGCCAGGTCCCGGTAGGAGACCTGGGCGCCGATCGTCACCCCGCGCCCGGCCGCCAGTTCGCACACCCGTCGCATGGTGGCCGCGTCCCCGGCGTGGAATCCGCAGGCGACGTTGGCGCTGGTGACCACGGCGAGCAGCCGCTCGTCGTCGGTCAGCCGCCAGCGGCCGAAGCCCTCACCGAGGTCGGCGTTCAGATCGATGGAGGTATCGATGGAGGTCATGGGTCTTCCGAATCTCCCTTCAGGACGTGGGGTGCTGCGCGTGCCGGGCGGTGTGGTGCTGCCGGCGCCGGGCCGCGGGTACTGCTCGTGTCAGGCCACGCGGTACTGCTCGTCACGGGCGTCGGTGAGGAACATCTGGCCCGGTGCGTGCGTGATGGCGAACGGCGGCCTGGAGGCCATCACCGCGGCCTGTGGGGTCACCCCGCAGGCCCAGAACACCGGGATGTCGTCCGGCGCGCGGTCCACCGGGTCCCCGAAGTCGGGCCGGTCCAGGTCCTCGACGCCGAGCGCGGCCGGGTCGCCGCAGTGCACGGGACTGCCGTGCACCGCCGGGAGCAGACTGGTCTCCCGGATCGCGCTCGCCAGGTGCCGCGGCGGCACCGGGCGCATGGACACCACCATCGGACCGCGCACCCGACCGCCCGGCCGGCACTGGCGGGTGGTCACGTACATCGGTACGTTGCGGCCCTGCTCGATGTGGCGGATGGGGACGCCTGCCTCGGCCAGCGCCCACTCGAAGGTGAAGCTGCACCCGATCAGGAACGACACCAGGTCGTCCCGCCAGTGGGCGCGTACGTCCGTCGGTTCGTCCACCAACGCGCCGTCCCGCCAGACCCGGTAGCGCGGCAGGTCGGTGCGCAGATCGGCACCGCCCGCCAGCACCGTGCGCCAGGACCCGGCGTCGGTGACGTCCAGCACCGGGCAGGGCTTGGGGTTGCGCTGGCAGAACAGCAGCATGTCGTAGGCCCAGTCGGCGGGCACCGAGATCAGGTTGGCCTGGGTGTGACCCGCCGCGACGCCCGCCGTGGGACCGGACAGGCCCGCACGGAAGCGGGCCCGCGCGCTCGCCGGGTGCCACGCGTGCGCGTGCGGGTCGACGAGGACCAGGGGGCGGTCCTCGCATCGGGGTGTGCCGCTCATGCCAACTCCTTCCCGCGGGTCTCCGGCAGTCCGAGGAGTGCCAGCGCCGCGATGCCGTATCCGAGCGCTCCGAAGACGAGCGCGCCGCCCACTCCCCAGCTGTCGGCCAGGAAACCCACCAGGGTCGGGAAGACGGCGCCCACCGCGCGCCCGGTGTTGTAGGTGAAGCCCTGCCCCGTGCCGCGCACCGCCGTCGGATACAGCTCGCTGAGGTAGGACCCGAAACCGCTGAAGATCGCCGACATGCAGAAGCCGAGCGGGAAACCCAGCACCAGGAGCAGGGTGTCGGCGCCGGCCGGGATGTTCGCGTACGCCAGGATGCAGACCGCCGACAGCAGGGCGAAGAGCCAGATGTTGCGGCGCCGGCCCAGCCGGTCGGTGAGGTGACCGCCGGTCAGATAGCCGAGGAAGGCGCCGGAGATCAGGAAGGTCAGATAGCCGCCGGTGCCGACGACCGACAGGCCGCGGTCGGACTTGAGGTAGGTCGGCACCCAGGTGGCCAGCGTGTAGTAGCCGCCCTGGACGCCGGTGGACAGCAGGCTCGCGAAGACCGTCGTACGCAGCAGACCTGGTGCCCCGGCCGTGCCCGGCCGGAAGATGGCCGCGAACGAGCCGCGCTGCGGGTTGCGTTCGCGGACCGCCGCCGCCTCCGGGGCGTCGTGCACCCGGCGGCGCACCCACAGCACGAGCAGTGCGGGCAGCGCGCCGGTCCAGAACATCACCCGCCAGGCCAGGTCGTCGCCGAGGAACGAGAAGACCAGCGTGTAGACGATCGCGGCCAGCGCCCAGCCGATCGCCCAGGAACTCTGGACCGCGCCGAGCGTGCGGCCCCGGTGCTTCGCGCTCGCGTACTCGGCGACCAGGGTCGCGCCGACCGCCCACTCGCCGCCGAAGCCGAGGCCCTGGAGGGCGCGGAACACCAGCAGCGTTTCGTAGTTCGGGGCGAAGCCGCAGGCCACGGTGAAGACGGCGTAGGTGATCACCGTGATCAGCAGGGCCCGGACCCGGCCCACCCGGTCCGCCAGCACCCCGGCCGCGGCGCCGCCGATCGCCGAGACCACCAGTGTGACGGTGGTGACCAGGCCGGTCTGGCCGCTGTCCAGGCTGAAGTACGCCGCCAGCGCGACCATGCTCAGCGGCAGCGTGAAGTAGTCGTAGGAGTCCAGGGCATATCCACCGAAAGCGCCGGCGAACGCGCGCCGACCGCGAGGGCCGAGAGCGTGCAGCCAGCCCAACGGGCCGTCGTCGCCGACGCGTTCACGCGCGCCGGTGCGTCGGCCGGAGGGCAGGGTCTGCGGTGGAGGGGTCGAGCTCATGAGCACCTCGCAGATGAGGGACGGAGGGTGCGGGGACTGAGCTGAGCGGGAACCGTGCCGAGCCGTCGACGTGTGGCACTGGAGCCGGGTGGAGCCGTAACCGGGTGGTGCGGGAGCCGGGCGGAGCCGGAGCCGGGCGGAGCCGTGGGCGGGTGGTGCGGGAACCGTGCCGTGCTTGACCGTGCCGTGCCTGATCGCGTGGTGCCTCACCGTGTGGTGTGGAACCGTGCCGTGCGAAGCACCGTAGAGGATCGTTCAACGATCCTTCAATACCTACGTTGTTTCGTCCTCGTATCTGCGATTGAATTCCGGGCATGGCAGAGCAGCTGACGGGACTGGCCGGCGACCGCGCGCTCCTGGGGCGCACCAGCACCGCCGAGCGGGTTTCGGACATTCTCAGAAGCCGTATCGCCGAGGGCTATTTCCCGCCCGGCACCCGGCTGTCCGAGGACAGCATCGGCGGCGCGCTCGGCGTCTCCCGCAACACCCTGCGCGAGGCGTTCCGCCTGCTCACCCACGAACGCCTGCTCGTCCACGAGTTGAACCGCGGCGTCTTCGTGCGGGTGCTGGCCGTGGAGGACGTCGAGGACATCTACCGCACCCGTACCCTCGTCGAGTGCGCCGTCGTCCGCGGCCTGGGCGAACCGCCGTACGCCCTGGACGGACTGGCGTCCGCGGTGACGGAGGGACAGGCGGCGGCCACCGAGGACGACTGGAAAGGCGTGGGTACGGCCAATATCCACTTCCACCGGGAACTGGTCGCCCTGGCCGGCAGCGAACGCACCGACGAGCTGATGCGCAGCGTCTTCGCGGAACTGCGCCTCGCCTTCCACGTCGTCGACGATCCGCGTCGGCTGCACGAGCCCTACCTCGCCCGCAACCGTCAGATCCTGCGGGTCCTCCAGGAGGGCGACCGGAGCGAGGCCGAGCGGCTGCTCGGAACCTACCTGGCGGACTCGTTGGAGCGGGTCGTGGACGTCTACCGGCGGCGGGTCGGCCAGAGCAGTCACGGCGCCGACTGAGCGGGTGGACGGGCCGGCGCCGGCTGAGGGGCGGAGCGGGCCGCAGCGTCTGCTGAGGGCGTGGCGCGGGCCACAGCGCCGGCTGAGCGGGTGGCGCGGGCGCCGGCACCGGCCGAGGGCGTCTCGCGGTGGGGTGACGGCCGCCGCTTCTGCGTCGTTTGGGTCGTTGTCAGACGGAGGACCTAGTCTGTGCACCGTGACTTCGCCTGCATCGACGGACAGCGTTCCGCCCCAGTTCAGCGCGGGGCCGCGCCCGGCACCGGGCCCGGCCGCCGACGAGGGACTGGCGCGGCGGCTGCGCGCGCTCGCCTGCACCGCGCCGCTGCACGACCTCGACGCGCGCAAGGCCAACCTCGCGGGCGAGTACTCGGTGTACGGCATGGCGGAGGTGGCCCTCGCCGCCATCGACCTGGTCACGCTCAACATGGACTTCGACACCGGCGCCGACCACGAGCAGATAGTCGCCCGGCTCCTCCCGCGCATCTCCGCCCAGGCCCCGCGCCGCCCCGTGGCCGAGCACGAGCGCGTGGCCCGCTGGGTCCTGGAGAACCTGATCAACGTCGGCAGCGTCGACCGCGGCTTCCGCGCCGTGTACGGCACGTTCGCGCCCGATGGCACCTACGTCCGGCGTGACTACGACTTCAAGCTCATCGAGGAGGTCCCGGGACCCGGCGGCACCGTCTACCTCCGCACCACGGACGAGGCCGTCAACGTCCTGGTCGGCGCCCTCGACACCGACGTCACCAGCGCCCAGATCGCCGCCGAGGTCAAGCTGGAGGTGCTGATCAACCGCGGCCGCCTCGCCGACGCCCAACTCGCCGCGGAGCAGGCCCGCTACCGCACCGTGCAGTACTCGGAGAGCCTGCGCAGGGCGCTGGAGGCCACCCGGCGCAACGTCCGCGCGGTGGACTGGCTGAGCGCCGTGCCCGACATGATCGCCGAGGCCCTGGACCACGTCGCCGACCGGTACCGCCACGAGAATGCGATCCTCACCAATATCCGCAAGGCACGCGACGAGTCCGAGGACCCCGAGCACAAGCGCCGCGCCGCCGAACTGGTCGACATCGTCAAGGACTGCATCCGGCGCCACACACAGCTCCAGTCCCGGCTGCTGGAGGCGGGGCCGCTGTTCCGGGCCGAACAGGACCGGCAGGCGTTCGCGACCCCCATGACCACATCGGGCCTGGATCTGTACGGGCACCTCGTCGCCCCCGTCCTCCCGCTCCCCGTGGAGCGCGCGGTCCGCGTCACGGACGCCTTCTTCGCGCGTGGCACCGGACCGCGCACCCCGGTGTTGGTGCGCATCGGCGACCTGGTCGGCCTGCTGCTGACCCCGCCGGTGGAGCGGGAGCACCTTGGCGCAGAGATGCCCGAACCCGACCTGATCGCCACACCGGACGACAGCCGGTTCAGCGACGAGCAGCTGGCCTCGGCCACTGAACTGCTGGACCTGCCGGCGGACGCGCCGCGCCGGCTGTCCGGGCTGCTGGCCGAAGCACGCCGGCGGGACCCCGAACTGCCGTACCTGGTGGCACTGCTGGCCGTGCACGCGGCCAGCCCGCCGGTCGGCACCGCCTACCGCCAGGGCGAGGAGAGGCTGCTGTTCGCCGTGGACGACGGGACGGAGCTGGACGACCCGGAGTTCGGCGGAGCCGACCTGATCGTCGGCACGGCTCTGCTGGACGCCGCGGGCATGGCGGCCGACCGGACGGAGGCGGCGTGACCCGACCCGGCCGTCCCCCTCACACAGGCCCGCGCACCAAGGAGCCACGACCGTGACCGTGTACGCCGACGACCCGAGCGAGCCCGAGCCCTCCGCCGCACCCGCGAGCGCCGTCGTCACGCCGGCCGACGCCGCCGACGCGGCACGGCTCGTCGCCTTCGGACTGCAGCCCAAGCTGCAGCCCGCGCGCGACCAGGAGTACGCGGAACTGCTGCGCCGCCACCGCGAGGACCCGGCGTTCGCACGGCTCGCGGACGCCGTGGCCGCCGGTCTCGGCCTGGTCGTGCTGGAGGTGTCCCCGCGCGCGGGCATGGCGGTGACCGCCGCCGAGGACTCCGTCTTCGCCGTCCGCATGGGCGACTACGCCCGCCGCACCACCGCCGACTCAGGGGACCGGTTCCTGCACGGTCTCGCCCATCTCGCCGTCGCCGCGCTGGCCTTCCCCCGCCCGGAGGACCTGGCCGACGACGGCTACATCGGCCGGATCTCCGTCCACGGTGTGGACGCGTTCGTACGGCAGGCATGCCGGCGCCTCGAAGAACGGGCCGCGCAGCAGAGCGAGAACACCGACCCGGCCACCGACGCGCCCGGCCTGGAGGCCGCCTGGCGGATCTGGGTGCGGCGCAGTGCCACCGGCGCCACCAAGGACGCCCGCAGGCTGGCCGGTTCCACCACCGGCATCGTCGGCAAGGCGGTCGCCTTCCTCACCGACTCCGGGTTCCTGCAGAGAACGGGCGACGACAACGGCGGCACCTACCGCACCACCGCGCGCTACCAACTCCAGGTCCGCGACATGGCCGGCGGCGCCGCCATGGCGGAACTCCTCGAACTCGGCGTCGTCCCGGTCACCGACGGCACGGCCAGCCTGCTGCCCGCCGAGGACTCCGACGATCTGGAGCTGGTGGCCGACGCCGGGCTGCCGTTCCACTCCTGACACCCCGAACCGTCCCGCCGCCACGAAGCTCCGCCGCACCGACAACTGCCCCTCCGAAAGACCTGTCCCCGAAGACCTGCCCTCCGAAGACCTCCCGGTCCGAAGAGCTGTCCGTCCGAACTCGTCCCGTCACTCGCCCCGTCGAAGCCAAGCCACGAGAGTCCGCCATGTACGAGCTGTCCCGGGTCCGCCTCTACTCCATCGGTCCCGCCGGTGCGCGCTATGCCGACACCGTGCTCGACCTGCGGGACGTGGGTGAGCCGGTGCCCGATCCCGCTCCCACGCAGGCGGAGTTCTTCGAGGAGGAGCCCGTCGGCCCGCCGCGCCGCCCGGCACCCGCGGGCGTGCTCTTCCTGGAGAACGGCGGCGGCAAGTCGGTGCTGCTCAAACTGATCTTCTCGGTGATGCTGCCGGGCCACCGCAACACCCTCGGCGGCGCCAGCTCCGGTGTCCTGCGCAAGTTCCTGCTCGCCGACGACTGCGGCCATGTGGCGCTGGAGTGGCAGCACGTGCAGACCGGCGAATGCGTGGTCGTCGGCAAGGTCAGCGAATGGCGCGGACGGCAGGTCTCCAACGACCCGCGCAAGTTCGCCGAGGCGTGGTACTCCTTCCGGCCGGGCCCCGGACTCAGCCTCGACAACCTCCCCGTGGCCGAGTCCACGGCCGTACGCCCGATCGTCGAGGGCCAGTCGGGTGCCCGCGGACGCCGACGCACCATGAAGGGGTTCCGGGACGCCATGACCGAGGCGGGCAAGGCGTATCCGCACCTGGAGGTGCACTGGGAGGAGATCCACGAGCGCTGGACCGAGCACCTGGGCGACCTCGGCCTCGACCCCGAACTCTTCCGCTACCAGCGCGAGATGAACGCCGACGAGGGCGAGGCGGCCGGCCTGTTCGCGGTCAAGAAGGACTCCGACTTCACCGACCTGCTGCTGCGCGCGGTCACCGACACCCGGGACACCGACGGTCTCGCCGACCTGGTCGGCGGGTTCGGCAACAAACTCGGCCGGCGGGCCGAGCTGATCGCCGAACGGGACTTCACCGCCGGATCGGTCGACCTGCTCGGACGGATCGTGGAGGCCGCCGACGCCCGCGCACGCGCGCGTGACATCCACGCCGGCGCCGAACGCCGCACCCGCGCCCTCGCCCGGCGGCTGTCCGTGCGGGGCGCACGCGAACGGGCGCGGGCCACCGACCTCGCCCAGCAGGTCACGGCCGCCGCGCACACCGTCACCCGGTCCGCCAACGCGCGTGAGCGCAGCGCGCTGATCGCCGCCGAACTCGCCTACCGGCACGCCTCGCTGGCCCTCGCGGCCGGTGAGAAGACGGCCACCGCGCAGAAACGCGAGCTGGCCGACGCACGCACCCTGCACTCCGCTTGGCAGGCCGCCGAAGCCGTGCTGCGCCACCGCGCCGCCGCCGACCGCGTCGCGCGCGTGGCCGCCGCCATCCAGGAGGCGGAGCGGGACGCCGCCCCGGCCCTCGCCGCCCGGGCCAAGGCCGCCGTGGACCTCGTACGGGCCCTGCACGAGGCCGCCGAGAGCGCCGAGGCCCTCGCCAACGAAGGAGAGGAACGCTCGGCAGCCCTCCAGAAGACCGGCGAGTCGGCGTACCGGGACTCGACCGCCGCCGCCACCGAGGCGCAGCGCGCCCGCAGCGAGATCGGGCACCTCAGACAACGGCTGACCGAGGTCGAACAGGAGACAGCCGAGGCGGTGCGCGCGGGCTGGCTCGACGACAGCGCGCCCGACGCGGACCCGGCCCGTGCCGCCCTCGCCGCCAGCGACGCCGAGAAGACCGCCGTCGCCGCCTGGGACGCGGCCCGCGATATGTCGCGCAAGGCGGCGGAGCACGCACGCGAAGCCGCGTCCGCCGAGTCCCGCGCCGAGCTGACGGCGGCCCGCGCGGCGGACGCGGCGACCGCCGCCGACCGCACCCACCAGGCCGAACGCCGTACCGCCGAGGCACTGGCGGCCGAGGAACGGCTGGGCGAGCTGCTGAGTCTGCCGGGCACCGCCGCCGGCAGGCGGGCCGGGGTACCCGCCCAGCGCTCCGGCGCCGACGCCCCCGCGGCCCCGGACCCCGCGGCCGGCGCCTCCGCGGAGACTCCCGACCCGGACGGTGCCCGCCCCGGCGACGAACACCCGCTCACCGCCGAGGACCTGGACCAGTTCGCCGACGAACTGCACGGCCTCCTCGACGACTCCGTCTCCTCCGCCGAACGGCACCTCTTCGAACTGCGCACGGCGGCCGCCGACGACTCCCGGATCCTCGGCGCGCTCGGCGACGGCGGACTGCTGCCGCCTGGCCCCGACGTGCTGGCCACGGTCGAGTTCCTCGGCGAACACGGCATTCCCGCGCTGCCCGGCTGGCGCTACCTCGCCCAGGCCGTCGACCCCGCCGACCACACCCGGGTGCTCGCCGCCCGCCCGGAACTCGTCGACGGCGTGATCATCACCGACCCGGACACCCACGCGCGGGCCCGCGCAGCCCTGGGCGAGGCGGCGCTGCTGCCACGGTCCGCCGTGGCCGTCGGCACCGCGGCCGCCCTGCTCGCCCCGCCCCCGGCCGCCGACGCGAGCGGCACGGACGTGTTCCTCGTACCGCCGAACCCGGCCATGCACGACGAGCACGCCGCCGACGAGGAACGGCAGGCACTGCGCGCGCGAGCCACTGAGCGGGACGAGGAGATCCGTGCGCTCGCCGCCCGGCTCGCCAAGGACCGGGAACTGGCCGCCCGGCTCGCCTCCTGGCGCACCGGCTGCCCGGCGGGACGGCTCGTCGAGCTGGCGCGGGCCGCCCGGGACGCGCGCGAGTTCGCCGTGGAGTCCGAGGCGGAACTCGCCGAGGCCCGGACCACGCGCGCCGAGGCCGAGGAAGCCGCCGCCGAGGCCGCCCAGGCGCGGGACGAACGCCAGGAGGCCGCGCAGAAGGCCCGGCGCGCCGCCGACGCGCTCGCCGGGCTCGCCTTCCGGCTGCGCGAACGCTCCGGCTGGCAGGCCAAGCTGCGCGAACTCGCCGACGAGGCCACCGAGTCGGAGGCCCGCGCCCAGGTATGCCTGGAACGCGCACGCGCCGCCGACGAGGACCGCCGCGCCGCCCAGCGCGCCGCCGATGACGCCCGGCGCACCGCCCGCGCGCTGCGCGGCGAACGCGCCGAGATCGCGGGTGCGCCCGACGACCTGCCCGAGGCCGCCGACGATGCTCCGAAGGCATCCCTGCCCGCGCTCCGCGAGGCATACCGAGCCGCCTCCCAGGTGTACGAGAAGGTGGGCGTCGGCGCCGATCTGCGCGCCGAGCAGGCCCGAGCGGAGAGCGACGAGAGCGCGGCCCGCGCCGAACTCGACCGGCTCAGCAACAAGGTCCGCACCCGGGCCGAACAACTGCTGCAGTCACCCGACGGCTCCGACGGCCCCTCCCGACAGGCCGCCGCCGCCCGCGCGGAGGAACTGGTCCAGCTCCTGGAGACCCGCATGTCCACCGCGAGCGAGCAGCTCGGACGGCTGCGCGGCGAGGCCGAACGGCACGCCCCCGAAGACAGCGAGGCACACACCGAACTGCCCGAGGAACTTCTCCCGCGCGACGCCGAGCACGCCCAGGCACTGCTGCGCACCGCGGCGGCCGAACTCGCCTCCCACACCGAGGCGCTGGCCCAGGCCCGCGAGGCCCACGGCGAACTCCTCGCGGCCCACCAAGCGGCCGAGGACGCGGCCGGCGGCTTCGACGAGGTCGCGGCCATGCTCCGTGACCTGCTGCGCGAGCATGCGGGCGACGAGGAGCAGGAGGAACCGGAGCCGTACCCCGGCTCCCTGGAGGAAGCCAGACGGTCCGCCGCGGAGGCCCGTCGCTCGCTGCGCGGCTGCGCCGCCGACCTCTCCGCCGCCGACGCGTCCGTGCGCGAGGCCGGCGACGTACTGGTCCGGCACGCCAACTCCACCCGCTACGAACAGGTGCGCACCCCCGCCCGGCAGCAGATCCGTGAGCTGCCCGCCTCCACGCTGCCCGAGCACGCCCAGAAGTGGGCGGACGCCTTCGCTCCCCGCCTGCGCGTCCTCACCGACGAGTTGGCCCAACTGGAACGCAACCGCGACTCGATCGTCGACCGGCTGCGCGGACTGGTCGAGTCCGCACTGGCCACCCTGCGGTCCGCCCAGCGGCTGTCCCGGCTGCCCGAAGGACTCGGTGAGTGGTCCGGACAGGAGTTCCTGCGCATCCGCTTCGAGGAACCCGACCAGGCCATGCTGACCGAGCGGCTCGGCGAGGTGGTCGACGAGGCCACTCGTGCCGCCGTGAAGAAGAACTCCGACCTGCGCCGCGACGGCATGTCCCTGCTGCTCCGAGGAGTGGCCGCCGCCCTGCGGCCCAAGGGCGTCGCCGTGGAGATCCTCAAGCCGGACGCCGTCCTGCGCGCCGAACGGGTCCCCGTCGGGCAGATGGGCGACGTGTTCTCCGGCGGCCAACTGCTCACCGCCGCGATCGCCCTGTACTGCACGATGGCCGCCCTGCGCTCCAACGACCGGGGCCGTGACAAGCACCGGCACGCCGGCACCCTGTTCCTCGACAACCCCATCGGCCGCGCCAACGCCACCTATCTGCTGGAGCTGCAGCGTGCCGTCTCCGACGCGCTCGGCGTGCAGCTGCTCTACACCACCGGCCTGTTCGACACGACGGCGCTGGCGGAGTTCCCCCTGGTGATCCGGTTGCGCAACGATGCCGACCTGAGGGCCGGGCTGAAGTACATCAGCGTGGAGGAGCATCTCCGGCCCGGACTTCCTCGGCCGACCCGGGCCGAGGAAGCCGCACACAGCGAGATCACGGCGACACGTATGTTCAAGCGCCCGGCGCCCAGCACCCCCTGACCGGTCGCGCCCGCCGGCCGAGCGCGACCGTACGCGGAGGCGCTCGGTCACGCTGCCGCCGCGGCCGAGCGCGTGGCCGAGCGGATCAGGACCTGACTCAGGGGTGCGACAGCTGCCCGGCGCTGCCCTGCCTGCGTATCCGCTCCCGTTTGGCGGCCTTCGCCTGCCGCCGGGCGGCACGCCGCTCCCGGCGCAGCGACCGCGCCGTACTGCTCGGCACCGACACCACGCCGTGGCGCTGGTTCCACACCTGGCGCGTCACCCAGACGTCGAGCGCACCCCAGGTGGCGACCACCGTGCTGGCCACACTGCTGATCACCATCGGGAGGGCCAGCCAGGACTCCGCCAAGGTGCACAGAAAGGCCACCATGGCCTGCATCAGCGTCACGGCGATGATGATCACCGCACGGACCGCGGCCGTACGCACCGGATCGGGCATCCGGCGTCTACGCGCGGGCTCCTCGATCCACAGCGGCCGGTACTCCGGCTGCTGTTGTCCTGCGGTGGCCCCGGTACCCCGCGGGTACGAACCCACGCCCTCCGGGACCTGAAGGCCCCGCCGGATCATCGAGCCCCCCGTCACGCCGTCCTCGGGCCCCTCGCGTCGCTCCGCCGTGCCCATCAACGTGTCACTCCCCACCGCCGACAGCCCCCTCGCTCACGGTGCCCCAGAGACACCGGCTCCCCAGTGATTGCCCGGCTTGCGCTGCTTTACGCCGCCGGGATGGTGGATGCGGTTCCCGTGACCGATTCGGCCCCCCATTCCCCATGGAGAAGGACGAACGGCGCGTCACGAAGATTCCCGGACCACCGGAGAATTTCGGCCGACCGCCCGGAGTGTTGAACCGGCGGATGCCCCCTGCACCCCTGGAACCGGGGGCGCAATCTCCCCTAATGCCAGGACAACTCGCCATGTCCGTGCGGTGAAGATGAAGTTCAGCCTCCGGACGCGCCTTCGAGTTGGCCGTGCGACGGTAGTAGGCTCGCGCCGTTTGTTGACGCACATATGCACCCCCGTCCGGAGGGGGACCGAGCTGGGGGAGGCCATGCGCTTTCGCGGGAAGTCGATCCGCCGGAAGATCGTGGCGCTGCTTCTCGTGCCGCTGGTGTCCCTGGCCGCCATCTGGGGCTTTGCGAGCGTCCTCACAGGACGGGAACTCGCCCGGGTCTTCGATGTGTCGCATCTCGTGGAGGACGTCGGATACCCCGTCGAGGACACCGTCCGCGCACTGCAGCAGGAACGCCGCCAGACCCTCGTCTACCTCGCCGACCCGCGCGCCTCCGACGCGCTCGGTGCCCTGCAGCGCACCCGGTCCGTCGCCGACGCGGCGATCGCCAAGATCCAGAAGAACGCCAGGGACTCCGGCGTCCGCGACAGCATGAGCCCGGGCGACGGCGAACGCCTCACCGCTGTCCTGGACGCGTTCGACGGCGTCAACTCCCTGCGCCGCAGCGTCGAGGACGGCACGGTCACCCGCCACCAGGCAGTCGATCTGTACAACCGGGTCGTCGACCCCTGCTACTCCCTACTGGCGAGCCTCGAAGGCGTCGACGACGTGGAGATGGACACCCAGGCCCGCGCCCTCGTCAACATCGACCGGGCCCGTGAACTCCTCTCCCGCGAGGACGCCCTGCTCGGTTCCGCCCTGGTGGTCGGCCGGCTCACCCAGGACGAGACCCGCGAGATCTCCGACCTCGTCGCCCAGCGCACCCTCCTGTACGACATCAGCCTGCCGCAACTCCCGGCGTCCGAACGGGACCGCTACGACCGGTTCTGGAAGAACGCCACCACCGCGCCGGTGCGCGCGGCCGAGGAAGCGGTCACCGCCTCCGGGGCGGGCACGCCCAACGAGATCGGCGCCAAGAGCTGGGACGCCGCCGCGGGCGCCGTGCTCGAAGACCTGCGCACCCTCGACGACGATGCCTCCGACCGCTATCAGGACCGTACCCGCCCCGTCGCGGTGAGCGTGATCATCCAGGCGGCCGTCGCCGGCCTGCTCGGACTGGCCGCTCTGATCGTCTCCCTCGTCCTGTCCGTGCGCGTGGGCCGCGGACTCATCCGCGATCTGCGCCAGCTGCGGCTGGAAGCGCACGAGGCGTCCGGCGTCCGGCTGCCCAGCGTGATGCGCCGGCTGTCCGCGGGGGAAAGAGTCGACGTGGAGACCGAGGCGCCGCGCCTGGAGTACGACAAGAACGAGATCGGCGAGGTCGGCCAGGCACTCAACACCCTCCAGCACGCCGCCGTGGAGGCGGCCGTCAAGCAGGCCGAACTGCGCGCCGGGGTCTCCGAGGTCTTCGTCAATCTCGCGCGGCGCAGCCAGGTGTTGCTGCACAAGCAGCTCACCCTGCTCGACAGCATGGAGCGCAGGACCGAGGACACCGACGAACTCGCCGACCTGTTCCGCCTCGACCACCTCACCACCCGCATGCGCCGGCACGCCGAGGGCCTGGTGATCCTCTCCGGAGCCGCTCCCTCGCGTCAGTGGCGCAAACCCGTTCAGCTGATGGACGTCGTCCGTGCCGCCGTTGCCGAGGTGGAGGACTACGAGCGCATCGAGGTCCGCCGGCTGCCGCGGGTCGCCGTTACCGGCCCGGCCGTCGCCGATATCACTCACCTGGTCGCCGAGATCCTGGAGAACGCCACGGTGTTCTCCCCGCCGCACACGGCGGTCCAGGTCATCGGTGAGCGGGTCGCCAACGGTTTCACCCTGGAGATCCACGATCGTGGTCTCGGCATGGCGGCCGAGGTGCTGCTGGAGGCCAATCTCCGGCTCGCCGAGACCCCAGAGTTCGAACTCTCCGACACCGACCGGCTCGGCCTGTTCGTGGTCAGCCGCCTCGCCCAGCGCCAGAACATCCGCGTCTCCCTGCAGCCGTCTCCGTACGGCGGCACCACCGCGGTGGTCTTCATCCCCGACGTGCTGCTGACCGATGACGTGCCCGACACCAACGGCATCGGGTTCCGCCTCGACCGGGACCGGACCACCGAGACCGCAGACGGGGAAGAACGGCGCGCCACCGCCCTGGCCCAGGTGCCCGTGCACCTGCCGAGCCCGCCCGCCTCGCTCCTGGACGGCCCGGTCGAACTGGAGGGCCCTGTCGACCTGGACGCGCTCGACGACCTCCCGGGCGCCCTCAGCGACGAGTACAGCGAACGCGGCGGGCTCTTCCGCGGCCGTCGCTCCCTCGCCCGCGCCGACGACGAGGCCCCGGGCCGCGCAGGCGGGGATCATCGGCAGCCGTCCGACGCGACGGACCGCGCCGAGGCGGACGACCGCCCGGACGCCCCCGTACCGCTGCCCCGCCGCAGGACACCCAAGCTGGTCAGCTCGCACGGCCGGCCGATCAGTGAACAGCGCTCCCGCCGGGCTGCGGACAAGGAAGCGTCCCCGGCCGGCCCGTCCGGTGCCGAACCCGACCTGGCCCCGCTGCCCTCCCGCCGCCGCCGGGGTGAGGCGTCCCCGCGCTCCGACAGCGCAGACAACGGCGGTGCCGACGCCCGCGAGGAATCCCGGGCCGACGGTCCAGGAGAGCCGTCCGAGGCCCCCAGACTTCCCCGGCGGCGCCGCCGCCCGGAGATCAGCTCCGGCGACGACGGCCGCGACAGCACTGCCCAGCAGACCGCCGAGGCACCGGAACAGACCGGTTCCGGAACGGGCGCGCTGCCCCGACGCGTGCGGCAGGCCAGCCTCGCCCGGCAGCTCAAGCACGAGGCCGCGCGAGGCCCCGGGCGTGACACGGAACCCGAGGACCGCGACGCCGAGGAGGTGCGCAGCCGCATGGCCTCGCTCCAGCGCGGCTGGCAGCGCGGCCGGGAGGAGAACGCCGCGGGCGACGACGCCCGGAACGGCACAGCACAAGGAACGACTAAGGGGGACGGTCGATGACCGCACCAAAGGCGACCGGCCACACCGCACCGGACAAGGGCACGCTCAACTGGCTCCTCGACGACCTCGTCGACCGGGTCGCCAGCATCCGCAAGGCCATCGTGCTCTCCGGTGACGGACTGGCCACGGGTGCGTCCAATGACCTGACCAGGGAGGACAGCGAGCACCTCGCCGCCGTGGCGTCCGGGTTCCACAGCCTCGCCAAGGGCGTGGGCCGCCACTTCGAGGCAGGCAGCGTCCGCCAGACGGTCGTCGAACTCGACGAGGCGTTCCTCTTCGTCACCGCGGCCGGTGACGGCAGCTGCCTCGCCGTCCTCGCCGACGCGGACTCCGACGTCGGACAGGTCGCCTACGAGATGACACTCCTCGTCAAGCGGGTCGGCGCGCATCTGGGGGCTGCCCCACGTACCGATCTGCCCGCCGACGGGTAGTGGGACGACATGAGCGGAGACGGTCAGGGAAGAAACCACTGGTTCGACGACGAGGCCGGCCCCGTCGTCCGTCCGTACGCCATGACGCGTGGCCGCACCACCAGTGCGGCCCAGCACCGCCTCGACCTGATCGCGGTGGTCGTCACGGAATCGCATGCGGGTGACCCGGAAGCGGACCAGATGCTCTCCCCGGAACACGTGGACATCGTCGGACTCTGCCGTGCCGCGCCGCAGTCGGTCGCCGAACTGGCCGCGGAGCTCGACCTGCCCATCGGGGTGGTGCGAGTCCTCGTCGGCGACCTCGTGGCGAAGGAACTCGTCCACGTGACACGTCCCGTACCCCCGGCGGAACTGCCGGACGAGAGTATTCTGCGCGACGTGATCAACGGCCTCCGGGCGCTGTGACCGGCGCGGAAGCGGAGTAGTGACGTGACAGGCTGGCAGTTCTGGGTCGACCGGGGCGGTACCTTCACCGACATCGTCGCGCGGCACCCGGACGGCCGCCTGCTCACCCACAAACTGCTGTCCGACAACCCCGCGCGGTACACCGACGCGGCCGTCGCCGGTGTACGCGAACTCCTCGACGGCTCCCCGGAGCCCATCGACGCCGTCCGCATGGGCACGACGGTCGCCACCAACGCGCTCCTGGAACGCAAGGGTGAGCGCACCCTTCTGGTCATCACCCGCGGATTCCGCGACGCCCTGCGCATCGCCTACCAGAACCGCCCCCGCATCTTCGCCCGCCGTATCGACCTCCCCCAGCTGCTGTACGCACGCGTCGTCGAGGTCGACGAGCGGATCTCGGCCGACGGCACCGTCCTGCGACCCCCCGACCTGGACGCGCTGCGCGGTCCGCTCCAGGAGGCGTACGACGACGGGATCCGTGCCGTCGCCGTCGTCTGTATGCACAGCCATCTGCACCCCGCGCACGAAGAGGCGATCGGCGAGCTGGCCGCGCGCACCGGATTTCCGCAGATCTCGCTGTCCAGCGAGGTCAGCCCCCTGATGAAGCTCGTCCCGCGTGGCGACACCGCGGTCGTCGACGCCTACCTGTCGCCCGTGCTGCGCCGCTACGTCCGGCAGGTCGCCGACCAGCTCCAGGGCGTACGCCTGATGTTCATGCAGTCCAACGGCGGGCTCGCCGAAGCCGGGCAGTTCCGTGGCAAGGACGCCATCCTGTCCGGACCCGCCGGCGGAATCGTCGGCATGGCCCGCATGTCGAAGCTCGCCGGCTTCGACCGCGTCATCGGCTTCGACATGGGCGGAACCTCCACCGACGTCTCGCACTTCGCGGGCGAGTACGAACGTGTCTTCACCACGCAGCTCGCCGGTGTCCGGTTGCGCGCGCCCATGCTCGACATCCACACCGTCGCCGCCGGCGGCGGCTCGGTCCTGCACTTCGACGGCTCCCGCTACCGTGTGGGCCCGGACTCCGCGGGCGCGGACCCGGGACCCGCCTGCTACCGCGGCGGCGGCCCGCTCGCCGTCACCGACGCCAACGTCATGCTCGGCCGCATCCAGCCCGCCCACTTTCCCAGGGTGTTCGGACCCGAGGGGAACCAGCCGCTGGACGCCGCGCTCGTCCGCGACCGCTTCGCCGTCCTCGCGCGGGACATCCACGAGCGCACCGGCGACGACCGAACCCCGGAACAGGTTGCCGAGGGCTTCCTGCAGATCGCCGTCGCCAACATCGCCAACGCCGTGAAGCGGATCTCCGTCCAGAAGGGCCACGACGTCACCCGCTACGCCCTCACCACCTTCGGTGGGGCGGGCGGACAGCACGCCTGCATGGTCGCCGACTCGCTCGGCATCCGCACCGTCCTGGTGCCCCCCATGGCCGGTGTGCTCTCCGCACTCGGCATCGGCCTCGCCGACACCACGGCGATGCGTGAGCAGTCCGTCGAAGCACCTCTGACGGCCGCAGCCATGCCGGGCGTCCGCAGGACCGCCGACGATCTGGAGAACGCCGCCCGCGCCGAACTCCTGGCCGAGGACATCCCTGAGGACCGCATCACGGTCACCCGTCGCGCCCAGCTCCGCTACGACGGCACGGACACCACCCTCACCGTCGAGCTGAGCGAGCCCGACGCGATGCGGCACGCCTTCGAAGAACGTCATCGCGCCACGTACTCCTTCGCGCTCGACCGCCCCGTCGTCGTCGAAGCCCTCTCCGTCGAAGCCACCGGCATCACTCAACCCCCCGATCTCTCCGCCCTCGCCACCTACGAGGGCCGCGCCGCCGCGCCCGGGACGGTCCGCTTCCACTCCGGCGGCGCCTGGCGCGACGTACCCCTCCACCGCCGCGAGGCGCTGCCTCCCGGACGGATCGTCGCCGGCCCCGCGATCATCGCTGAGGACGGCGCCACGACTGTCGTCGACGACGGCTGGAACGCCGCGACGACCGACGACGGCCATCTGATCCTGGAACGCGCGGCGATTACACAGAGTTCCGACCTCGACACAAAAGTCGACCCGGTTCTGCTGGAGGTCTTCAACAACCTCTTCATGTCCATCGCCGAGCAGATGGGCGCCCGGCTGGAGTCCACGGCCCAGTCCGTCAACATCAAAGAACGCCTGGACTTCTCCTGCGCCCTGTTCGACCCGGACGGAAACCTGGTGGCCAACGCCCCGCACATCCCCGTCCACCTGGGCTCGATGGGGACCAGCGTCAAGGAGGTCATCCGCCGCCGCGGCACCTCGATGCGGCCCGGTGACACCTACGCCGTCAACGATCCGTACCACGGCGGAACCCACCTGCCGGACGTCACCGTCATCACCCCGGTGTTCGACACAGAGGGTGACCGGATCCTCTTCTACGTGGCCTCCCGCGGCCACCACGCCGAGATCGGCGGCATCGCACCCGGCTCGATGCCCGCGAACAGCCGCACCATCGACGAGGAAGGCGTCCTCTTCGACAACTGGCTGCTCGCCGAGAGCGGCCGTTTCCGTGAGGAGGAGACGCTGTGCCTGCTCACCGACGCGCCCTACCCCACGCGCAACCCCACGACCAATCTCGCCGACCTGCGCGCCCAGATCGCCGCCAACCAGAAGGGCGTCGACGAGGTCGGCCGCATGATCGAGAACTTCGGACTCGACGTCGTCCAGGCATACATGCGGCACGTCCAGGACAACGCCGAGGAGGCCGTGCGCCGGGTCATCGACGCGCTGGACGACGGGGAGTACGCCTACGAGACCGACTCGGGTGCCGTCATCCGGGTACGCGTGCGCGTGGACCGCGCCGGCCGCGCCGCGACCATCGACTTCACAGGGACGTCCGCGCAGCTCGCCACCAACTTCAACGCACCGTTCTCGGTGGTCAACGCGGCAGTGCTGTACGTCTTCCGCACCCTCGTCGCCGACGACATCCCGCTCAACGACGGCTGTCTGCGCCCCCTGGAGATCATCGTGCCCGCCGGATCGATGCTTGCACCGGAGCCGCCGGCCGCGGTGGTCGCGGGCAACGTCGAGACCTCCCAGGCCATCACCGGCGCCCTGTACGCGGCCCTCGGCGTCCAGGCCGAGGGCTCCGGCACCATGAACAACGTCACCTTCGGCAACGAGCGGCACCAGTACTACGAGACCGTCGCCTCCGGATCCGGCGCCGGTGACGGCTTCCCCGGCGCGAGCGTCGTGCAGACCCACATGACCAACTCGCGGCTCACTGATCCGGAAGTCCTCGAATGGCGACTGCCCGTCCTGCTCGACGAGTTCGCGGTCCGGCGTGGAAGCGGCGGATCCGGACAGTGGCCGGGCGGGGACGGCGCGGTGCGCCGGATCCGGTTCAACGAGCCCATGACCGTCTCCACGCTGTCCCAGCACCGTCGGGTCCCGCCGTACGGCATGGCGGGCGGGGAGCCGGGCGCGCTCGGCGCCAATCGGGTGGAGCGGGCCGACGGCTCCGTCACCGAACTCGGCGGAAGCGACTCGGCGGACGTCGGCTCCGGCGACGTGCTCGTCATCGAAACCCCTGGTGGCGGTGGCTACGGCCGGCCGTTACCACACCCCGATCAAGCAGGAGTAGAGAGCGATGAGCTTCGGGCGTTCTGAGCACGACAAGCCTCCGGTCGAGCCCGTCACGCTCAAGATCCTGGTGGCCGGTGGATTCGGCGTGGGCAAGACGACCCTCGTCGGAGCGGTCAGCGAGATCAGGCCGCTGCGCACGGAGGAACTGCTCACCGAAGCGGGACGGCCGGTGGACGACACCAGCGGTGTGGAAGGCAAGCACACCACCACCGTGGCCATGGACTTCGGCCGGATCACACTCCGCGAGGACCTGGTCCTGTACCTCTTCGGCACGCCCGGTCAGGAGCGGTTCTGGTTCATGTGGGACGAGCTGTCCGAGGGCGCGCTCGGGGCCGTCGTCCTCGCCGACACCCGCCGTCTGGAGGACTGCTTCGCCGCGATCGACTACTTCGAGCGGCGTTCCATACCCTTCCTCGTCGGAGTCAACTGCTTCGAGGGAGCCGGCCGCTACCCCGCGCAGGACATCCGTCAGGCCCTCGACCTGGACGACGACGTACCGCTCGTGCTGTGTGACGCCCGTGACCGCCGGTCGGTCAAGGAAGTGCTCATAGGAGTCGTCCAGCACGCCATGGCGTACGGCGCCGGGCGCCGGCGGTCGGTCACCACCTGAGTTTCGCGCACGGCCCGTACCCCCGCCGACCGGGGTACGGGCCGTGGTCCATGTGCGCGGCTCCACGCGCGCGTGCGCACCGTTGGGCACGCGCGCGTGCGGCACGCCGGCGCCGGTGCGCCCAGCACGTTGGCCCGATGCTGATCGGGCAGGCCCTTGCCGGACATGCATCCGTTCGCCGTCAGGCTGGTGAACCGCACGGCGGACTCCCGGAACGGCGCGTGTCCTGCCGGACGGCGGCGTCGTGCACGGGCTTGCCCGTCGCCCGGTCCCACAGGGCGAGCGTCGCTTTGCGGGCGGGACCCGCGAGCACCCCGCCGGGCAGCGGGCCGCGGACAGCGCCGAGCATCGCGCCGACCGGCACATCGAACCCTGGGCCGGGGGTGCTCAGGGGCCTCCCAGGGGCTCGTGTCCTGCGGAGCCCGGGGATGACCGCCGCGCGGACACCGGCACCGAGGAGGACCGGGATCGCGGTCGTGCCGCCGACCTCGTCGACGAAGATCTCTTCGTTGCTCATGACGGCTCCCAGGCGCCGGCTCCCCGGGGATCGGCCCCGGATCTCCGTGCAGGACGGTTCCCTTGGCGACTTCGACCGAAGGCAGGGAGAGCCCCGCGCCCCGCCCGGCGTCGATGACGAGCGTGCCGACGCGATCGAATCGCCCGTGGGGGAAGCGGGTCCTGGCTCAGGAAGGTCCTGAGCGGCGCAATGCCTGATTGCGCCGAGAACGTACGGCGATGCCGACCGATACGGGGAGTGTTCACCGGCGTCAGGGGAGCGTCAAGGCCGTCGACGGCAATGGTGACAGCGGCGCGCACGGCCGCACGCGCGGTCAACCGGCCCTGCACGGGCCGTACTTCGGGCGCAGGGCTCGCCCGCCGCCCAAGCAGGTCGAACGCAGGCCCCTCGGTTCGGGCGGCGTTCTGTGAGGCCCGCGAAAGCCGCCTGCCGCCACCACGGCCGCCACGGACGAACGACGGCCGTCAGGGCCCTCCTGGTCGCCGCTCAGCCCGCCTGTACGGGCGTCACGCCCGAACCGTGCCGGATCTCGTACCCGGGCGACCCCGCGCGTGCCAATACCCAGCTCGCCCCGCTCAGCGCCTTCGCGGCCTTCTTCAGCGGGACCAGACCGGCCGCGGCCTGCCGGTGGTCGACCACGCTGCCCGGCGCGCAGACGACGGTGGCCAGGGACAGCGTGACGGGACGCCCGCCCGCCGACCAGGAGGTGCCGAGCACGGCCGCGGCCAGCGGGCCGAGGATCTCCTCGTCGGCGAGCACCAGGAAGTCGTCACCGCCGATGTGACCCACGTGCGTGTGCCCCGCCACGGCCTGTTGCAGGGTCCGTCCCACCGATCGGATCAGTTCGTCGCCCGCCGCGAAGCCGGCCCCGTCGTTGACCTGTTTGAAGTGGTCGATGTCCAGCCAGCTCAGGGTGAAGCCCCGCCCGCCCGCGATCCGCCGGTCCACCTCGCCGGTGATCACGTCCGAACCGGGCAGCCGGGTCAGGGGATTGAGCCCCGCCGCCTCCTCGACCCGCGTCTCGGCCAGCGCCCGTACCAGGTCGGCGAGGCGTACGACGCCCACGCAGCGGCCGTGCTGGTCCACGACCGCCACGTCGTCCGAGGTGCGGTCCCGGCCGCCGACCGCCACGACGTCCAGGACCTCCCAGGCCGTGGCATCGACGCCCACCGTGCGTGGCGGGTCACTCAGCTTGAGCGCGGGCCGGTCGGCATACAGGGCATGCCCGTAACGGCCCGACATCGACAGCAGGAAGCGTGAGCGGTGCACCGAGCGCACCGGGGCTCCGGCCCGGTCCACCAGCAGTACCCCGGACACGTCCGGCGACCCGGTCAGCAGCGCCCGGACCTGGCCCGCCGAGACGGTCACCGGCAGCAGCGCGGCGGGTCGCACGAACTCGCGCACCGTCGGCCCCGACCGCGGCACGGCCGGGGCGTCCGGGAAGCGGGGCGGTACGTAGACGTCCACGACGGGAGTCCGGGACGGCGGCGCGAAGAGCTGGCCCTGCGCCAGTTGGGCACCGGCCGACAGCGCGTCCGCGTGCTGCAGTTCGGTCTCCACGCCCTCGATCGCCAGCAGGGCGCCCAACTCCTCGCACAGCGTCCGCATCGCCCGTACCGCGGCCGGCCGGGTGAGCAGCGAGGCATCCAGCTTGACCAGGTCGGGTGCGATGTCGGTGAGCAGCCTGAGGGGTACGTCGCCTTCTCCGACGCCGTCGGCGCTGATGCGGAACCCCTGCTCGCGCAGCGCGGCCAGCGCGTCGAGGAGTGCCCGCTGCGGCACGTGCGTGTAGGGCGGGACGACGTCGAGCGTCACCTCCCACGGCAGGCGTTCCGCCGCGCGTACCGCGTCGTGCAGGGGGGTGAGGCCGCCGAGGTCGGCGAGCGTGGCCGCGAACACGTTGACGTGCAGGGGCAGCACCCGCTCCCGGCGAGCCGCGGCACGGAAGGCCAGCACGGCCAGTCTGCCGTCGAGTTCGGGGTCTCGACGGGCTTCGGCCAGGATGTCCCCGGTCTCCGGGCGGGCGAGTATCTCCAGTGCGGTGATGCCGCCGGTGGCCAGGTTGACCACCGGCTGGAAGGCGAAGCGGAGAGTGTCCGTCCAGGAGTGCACGGGAGCATGATGGCGCCGTCGGCGCGCGCCCAGGCGTAGTTCATAAGACGTTCACGCAGCATTCCGAGGTGATCACACAGCGTAGAACAACCTCGTGTGCCCCTCCCGTCACGCCGTCCCCTTCCGTTGCCCGTCAGCGCAGCGCGAGCACCGACGAGCCGTGCCCGAACAGCCCCTGGTTCGCCGTGATCCCCACGCGTGCGCCGGCGATCTGCCGGTCGCCCGCGGCGCCCCGCAACTGCCAGGTCAGCTCACAGACCTGGGCGATCGCCTGGGCGGGCACCGCCTCTCCGAAGGAGGCGAGTCCGCCGCTCGCGTTCACGGGTATGCGCCCTCCCGGGGCCGTTGCGCCCTCCCGGAGCAGCTTGGCGCCCTCGCCCTCGCCGCACAGCCCCAGGTCCTCGTACCACTGCAACTCCAGGGCGGTGGAGAGGTCGTACACCTCCGCCAGGGACAGCTCCTCGGGGCCGATGCCTGCCTCCTCGTAGGCGGCTCGGGCGATCGACGCCCGGAAGGTCTCCTCGGGCGGCGCGACCGCCGCCGACGAATCCGTGGCGATGTCGGGCAGGTCCAGCACGGTACTGGGATAGCGCGGCGTCACGGTGGAGACCGCCCGGATCCGCACCGGACGTGGCGCGCCCTGCCGGTGCGCGAACTCCAGACTCGACAGCACCAGCGCCGCACCGCCGTCCGAGGTGGCGCAGATATCGAGCAGCCGGAGCGGGTCGGCGACCACCGCGGAGGCGGCGACCTCCTCGGCCGTGACGCGCTTGCGGTAGCGCGCGTACGGATTCAGCGCCCCTGACGCGGCGTTCTTCACCTTCACCAGGGCGAAGTCGTCCGGGGTGTCGCCGTGCAGCGCCATTCGCCGCCGTGCGTACAGGCCGAAGTACGTCGGATTCGTCGCGCCCAGCAGGCGGAAGCGCAACCAGTCGGGATCGTCGGGGCGCTCACCGCCCGCGGGCCGGAAGAAGCCCTTGGGCGCCGCGTCGGCGCCCACCACCAGCACCGCGTCCGTGAGCCCGGCGAGGATCTGCGCCCGCGCCGTGGCGATCGCCTGCGCGCCGGACGCGCACGCCGCGTACACACTGGTGACCCGGGCTCCCTGCCAGCCCAGGGCCTTCGCGAACGTCGCGCCGGCGACCTGCCCGGGATAGCCGCCGCGTACCGTGTTCGCCCCGACGATCGACCCGATGTCGCGCCATTCCAGTCCGGCGTCCGCGAGCGCGGCGCGGGCCGCCACAGCGCCGTACTCGACGAAACCGCGTCCCCATTTCCCCCAAGGGTGCAGGCCCACGCCGAGCACCGCCACGTCCGCTGTCATGCCTGCACCCCCGTCGGCCGCCAGTTCCAGGTCGTCCAGGTGGTCTCCGCGTCCTCGTGGAGCACCCCGGGGACGACCTCCACCTCCATGCCCACCGCCAGGTCGGCGACGGTGACACCGGGAACCGCCTGTCCCAGCACCACGATCCGCTCGGACTCCAGCTCCACTGCCATCAACGTGTACGGCTCCCACGGAAGTTCCGGATTGCTCACATAGGGTGACGGAGGCCGATACCGGCTGTTCGTGTACGACCAGATGCGACCACGCCGTGACAAGGGCGCTTCCAGGAGGTCGCCGCCCGGACACCGGGGGTTGCGGCAGTGGGTGTCTTCCCGGGGGAAGAAGACCGCGGCGCAGGACGAACAGCGTGTGCCCAGGAGCCCGAACGTGTCTCCCTCGCCGGTGAACCACCCCGAGACCGCCGGTGTGCGTGTGCGCGACATGGTCCCTCCAGGGCATAGAATCTGACGGTTGGTCAGGAGTGTGGCACGCGCGTCCGTAAATGGGCAGGCCGCACCGGTGAATGGACGGCCTGTTTACGGACAGCTTCCGGAAGACGAGCTTCCCGCGATCAGATACAGTCCGCGCGTGTCCGAATTTCAGCACTCAACCGCCAACTCCGAGCCGGACTCGCATTGTTCGAGCTGCGGAGCGCCCTACGGAGAGGGAGTCTCCGGCTGGCCCCGCACCTGTCCGGCCTGCGGGTCAATCGCCTACCGCAACCCACTGCCGGTGGCGATCGCCCTCCAGCCCGTGTACGACACGAAGGGCACCGCCCTCGTCGTCATCACCCGCACCGTCGCGCCCGCCCGCGGGACCGTCGCGCTGCCGGGCGGCTACATCGACGACCGGGAGGACTGGCGTCAGGCCGTCGTCCGAGAACTCAAGGAGGAGACGGGCATCGACGCGACCGCCCGTGACGTACGGCTCATCGACGCGATGAGCTCGCCCGACGGGCACCTGCTGCTGTTCGGTCTTCTCCCCGAACGCCCGGCCGACGCACTCCCGGCGTCCCACGCGACGGACGAGACCGAAGGCTGGCACCTGCTGCGCAGGCCCGAGGAACTCGGCTTCCCCCTGCACAGCGCCGCGGTACGGGCATGGTTCGAGGGCCGGTACATCTGAGTTCCGGGCTCACCCGAGCCCCCGTACACGCACCGGGCGGGACGGCACACCCATGCCGGCCTCCCCGTCCCGTGTGACCACCACCCTCCGCCCCTCCCAGCGGGCGACGTAGCGTTCGATCTCCGGTTCGTCCCAGCCGTCGCCCGCATCCGGCACGACCAGCCCGCCGCCGGTCCGGCCGCGGACCGGCGCCCACACCTCCAGCTCCAGATCGCCGTCCGCACCCCGCACCGGCACGACGCCACCCGCGCGCGCGAGCACCGGAATCCGGGACAGCGGAGCGTCGAGGAGCACCTGCGCCGGCCCCTCGTACGCCCGCTCGGTGACCGTGTCGTACCAGCGGCCACGCGGCAGCTGCACGGCGCGCCGGTCGGCGCCCGGATCCAGCACAGGCGCCACCAGGAGACAGTCGCCCAGCAAAAAGGCGTCCTCACAGTCACGCAACGCCCGGTCCTCCGGCGCGCTCCACCACAGGGGACGCACATAAGGCGCACCAGTACGCCGCGCCAGGTGCGCCAGCGTCACGAAGTACGGCAGCAGACGCCGACGTGCCAGGAGCGCCGCGCGCGCGTGCTCCAGCACCTCGTCACCGAACTCCCACGGCTCCCTGCGCCCCGCCCGCAGGCCCGCATGGGTGCGGAACAACGGCAGGTACGCGCCGAGCTGGAACCAGCGCAGGAACAGCTCGGGCGACGGACTCCCGTCGAAACCGCCCACGTCCGGCCCCGAGTACGGCACCCCGCACAACCCGAGGCCCAGCACCAAGGACAGGGAGGCCCGCAGCCCCGGCCAGCCAGTGGCCACGTCCCCGGACCACGCGCCCCCGTAGCGCTGCATTCCGGCCCACCCGGAGCGGGACAGGAGGAACGGCCGCTCCCGCGGGCTCAGCTCGCGCAGCCCCTCGTACGCCGCGTCGGCCATGCACAGCGCATACACGTTGTGCGCCTCTCTGTGGTCACCGCCGCGGCCGTCCAGGCAGTGCCGGGCCGAACGGGGCAGCGTCGTCTCCCCGAAGGCGTTGAAGGACGTGGGTTCGTTCATGTCGTGCCAGAAACCGGCGAAGCCCTGCGCCAGCCGCTCCTCGTAGAGCGCGCCCCACCACTTGCGCACGCGCGCGTGCGTGAAATCCGGATACACCGACTCACCGGGCCACGACTCACCCCGTACCACCTGCCCCGAAGAGCCCCGCACGAAGGCGTCCACAGCGCTCCCGCCGTCGTACACGGCGTTGCCCGCAGCGGACTTCACCCCAGGATCCACGACGGACACCAGGCGGATCCCGGTACGCCGCAACTCCTCGGCAAGTCCGGGAAGTTCCGGGAAGCGCTCGTGGTCGACAGTGAACACCCGATGCTCGTCGTAGTGATCGATGTCCAGATGAACCGCGTCCAACGGCAGCCCATGCTCCCGGTAGCCCGCGACGATCCGCCGCACCTCCTGCTCGCTGCCGAACCCCCAGCGGGCGTGATGGTGCCCGAGTGCCCACGCCGGCGGCAGCGCGGGCGCCCCGGTCAGCGAGGCCCAGACGTGCAGCACGCGCGCGGGGGTGCCCACCATCACCCAGCAGCGCAGCGGGCCGCCGTCCATCCGCAGTTCGCACCTCCCGCTCCGGTCATGGCCGGAGCCGGCGCCCTCCTCGCCCTCCCGCAGCAGCACCGTCCCGTCCCATGAACTGTCGTGGAACACCAGGTGCGCCGCCGCGTCGGCGATCACCAACTGCACCGGCATGGTGACGTACAACGGGTCGTCGCCGGGGGCGAAGGCACGACCGGGATCGGTGTTCCACAGCCGGTACGTACCATCGCGCAGCCGGGGTCCCGACGCGCGCCCGCCCAGGCCGAAGAAGCGTGCGTCGGCGGCCACCTCCGAACGCTGCATCCAGCGGGCCGGGCCCCCGCCGACCGGCTCCCACCACCGGGGCGGCAGATCCCGCCGCAGCATGACTCCCCCCGGGGTGCACACCTCGATCGCCCCGTGCCGGGAGACGGACACCGTCACCCGCTCCGCGACGACCCGCCAGCCGCCGTTCGTGTCCGGCTCCAGCACCGCCCGCGGGTCCGGCTCCGGACAGCGCCCCGCGAGCGCGTACGACGGCTCAGGACCGGCCCCGTCCCACCCCCAGAAGACGGCCCCGTTGACGGCGACGGTGATCCGCAGCTCCGACCGCGCGAACCGGATGACACCGCCACCCGGCCCCGGCTCCACACTCTGCACCGGACCGGGCACCCGCGCGCGCTCCACGCCCCGCGGCGGCAACCCGACCGCGTCGGCGCGCCTCCGGCGCCATGCGGCCCGCACGCTGCGCAACCCCCGTGCTGCTCGCACCGGACCGCCCACTCTCATCGAACGCACCAGGTCACGACCGTCCATGCTGCTCACCCTGCCACCGACCGCCTCATACGTGGGTGCCGTTCAATCGCCGTTCACCCGTGCTGAGACCACATCTTCACGACGCGGACTATGTGGGGCGCACCCTGGTGTAGAAGTCGATCACATGGCATCGTCCGTGTCAGCCCGTGTCACGCGCACAAACCGTCCCGTGCGCGAGCGACGCGCACGACACGTCCAGTCCGGGAGCCGCCCCATGTCGACCGCGAACCCGCTGCCGCTCTGGCAGCCCCAGCCGGAACGGATCGCCCAGGCACGCATCACCGAGTTCCAGGCTTGGGCCGCGCGCCGGCACGGCGCCCCGTCCGAGGGCGGCTATCCCGCACTGCACCGCTGGTCCGTGGACCAGCTGGACACCTTCTGGAAAGCCGTCACCGAGTGGTTCGGCGTACGGTTCTCGACGCCCTACGCGCGCGTACTGGGCGACCGCTCGATGCCCGGTGCCCAGTGGTTCCCCGGCGCGACCCTGAACTACGCCGAGCACGCCCTGCGCGCCGCAACGGCCCGCGCGGACGAACCCGCGCTCCTGTACGTGGACGAGACCCACGGACCACGCCCGGTCACCTGGGCCGACCTGCGTCGCCAGGTCGGCTCCCTGGCCACCGAGCTGCGCTCCCTCGGTGTCCGCCCCGGCGACCGCGTCAGCGGCTACCTGCCGAACATCCCACAGGCCGTCGTCGCGCTCCTCGCCACGGCCGCCGTGGGCGCCGTCTGGACCTCCTGCGCCCCCGACTTCGGCGCCCGCAGCGTCCTCGACCGTTTCCAGCAGGTCGAACCCGTCGTCCTGTTCACCGTTGACGGCTACCGCTACGGCGGCAAGGAGCACGACCGCCGTGACACCGTGGCCGAACTGCGCCGCGAACTGCCCACCCTGCGCGCCGTCGTCCATATCCCCCTTCTCGGCACCGAGGCACCGGAAGGCGCCCTGGAGTGGTCGGCGCTGACCTCGGCCGACGTGGAACCCGTCTACGAGCAGGTCCCCTTCGGCCATCCGCTGTGGGTGCTGTACTCCTCCGGCACCACCGGCATGCCCAAAGCCATCGTGCAGTCCCAGGGCGGCATCCTCGTCGAGCACCTCAAACAGCTCGGTCTGCACTGCGACCTGGGTCCCGAGGACCGTTTCTTCTGGTACACCTCGACCGGCTGGATGATGTGGAACTTCCTCGTCTCCGGCCTGCTCACCGGCACCACGATCGTCCTGTACGACGGCGGCCCCGGCTATCCCGACACCGGTGCCCAGTGGCGCGTCGCCGAACGCACCGGGGCGACCCTGTACGGCACGTCGGCGGCCTACGTCATGGCCTGCCGCAAAGTCGGCGTGCACCCCTCCCGGGATTTCGACCTCTCCGCGGTGCGGTGCGTCGCCACCACCGGATCGCCCCTGCCGCCCGACGGATTCCGCTGGCTGCACGACGAGGTCCGCGACGATCTGTGGATCGCGTCCGTCAGCGGTGGTACGGACGTGTGCTCCTGCTTCGCCGGAGCCGTACCGACGCTGCCGGTCTACACCGGCGAACTCCAGGCCCCCGGGCTGGGCACCGACCTGCAGTCCTGGGATCCGAGTGGCAAGCCCCTCATCGACGAGGTGGGCGAACTGGTGGTCACCAACCCGATGCCGTCGATGCCGGTCCACTTCTGGAACGACCCCGACGGCAGCCGCTACCACGACAGCTACTTCGACACCTACCCCGGAGTCTGGCGCCACGGCGACTGGATCACCGTGACCTCCCGCGGCACGGTGGTCATCCACGGCAGGTCCGACTCCACGCTCAACCGCCAGGGGGTCCGCATGGGCTCCGCCGATATCTACGAGGTCGTCGAACGGCTACCCGAGATCAAGGAATCCCTGGTCATCGGCGTCGAGCAGCCCGACGGCGGGTACTGGATGCCCCTGTTCGTGCACCTGGCGCCCGGTGCCGTCCTGGATGACGCCCTCCGCGGTCGGGTCAAGCAGGCCATCCGCGAACAACTCTCGCCGCGGCACGTCCCCGACGAGATCATCGAGGTTCCCGGCATCCCGCACACGCTCACCGGAAAACGCATCGAGGTCCCGGTCAAGCGTCTCCTGCAGGGCACCCCCCTGGACAAGGCCGTCAACCCCGGCTCCATCGACAACCTCGATCTGCTGACCTTCTACCAGGCACTGGCACGCGACCGAGACTGATCGGCGGGGAGAAAACCCGGATAAACGGATAAAACGGGACCTCGTGCCACCCTTCCCGGCGCCTTTCACCCCCGATCCGCGCCGGACCGGGACCCCTGGCACCCCGCACCGCGGTCACAGGAGCGCCCGCAAACCCGGCCCGGCGATCTTCGGCAGACCGATTGTCAGTGCCGCCGGTTACTGTGAGTGAGCAATGATCGACTGCACACAGGGGGAAACATGTCGCACACCGACCACCAGATCATGCGCCGCGTCCTGCGCCGCGAGATCGTCGGCACACTCGGGCTACTGACCGACGAGCAGGACTTCCGAGCCATGCGGCGATACCGCACCTTCGCCTTCGACGACCACTCCGCCTATCTCCAACAGGTGGAGGCGCTCCTCAGGATCCGCGCCGCCCACGGCAACCACACCACACTCGCCCTCTTCGACCCGGCGGAGTACGCCGAATTCTGCGCTGGCACCGGCCTCGAACCGGACGCCCCGGCGAGCCGGGCGCGCTTCACCGCAGAAATCGCCGCCACGGGCGCCACCGTCCCCTACGAGGGCCAGAACCTCGCCGACCTCGTCCCCTCCCTCGTCGACGCGGCCGTCCGGCAGGCCACGTGGGAATACGCCACCCAGCTCCTGGCCCGCCTCGGTCCCTGCGCCACCTGCGGAGAAGACATCGGACGTGCGGCCTTCACCCGGGCCTCGGACCTCCTCGTCCGCATCCTCGACACGGCCCCGACCGGCGACCGCCACCTCGTCTGCAGCGTCTCGGGCACGGAGGAAACCCTCATGTCAGTCCTCCACGCGGACAGGGACACGGAGGGGATCACACAACTGGACGAGACAGAGGCCCTCGAATTCACCACGGTCCTGGCACTGGGCATTGCCACGTCCAGTCCCGGCGGACTCGTCATGCGCACCAGCGCTCCCGGCACCGCGGACCGCGTCTACGGCTGGCGGGTCCGGCACAACGGCCTGGAACCGCTGACCGCCGGGGAAGTCTTCGACGCCTACTGCACCGACGTGGAATCGGGCGACCTGATC
Source organism: Streptomyces sp. NPDC001270 (assembly GCF_042896695.1). Lineage (NCBI taxonomy): Bacteria > Bacillati > Actinomycetota > Actinomycetes > Kitasatosporales > Streptomycetaceae > Streptomyces > Streptomyces sp. NPDC001270. Next base: position 151,794 of record NZ_JBIAXM010000022.1, read on the forward strand.
TCTCCCGAATCAGGAGTCGACTACTCCGTGCCCCCCGACCTCGGAGACGACGAGAGGACGCCTGGCCACCACCACTGAACACACCCGGGGGCGCCCCGCCCGTGAGCGGAGCGCCCCTGGAAACCGCCGGTGCCGGGCCCCGGCGCGACGGACTACTCGCCGGACAGCACTGCCTGAGCCGCCGCCCGGGCCTCCTCGGCACTGTCCGTCGCCCGAGCAGCGGAGGCGGCCCGTTCGCACTGGGCCAGCGTGTACTTGGCCAGCGTCGCGCGGACGTAAGGAATCGATGCCGCACCCATGGAAAGGGAGGTGACGCCCAGACCCGTCAGCACACAGGCCAGCAGCGGATCCGACGCGGCCTCACCGCACACACCGCAGCTCTTGCCCTCGTCCCCGGCCGCCTCCGCAGACAGCGCCACCAGGTCGAGCAGCGCCGGCTGCCAGGGATCCTGCAGTCGGGAGACCGCCCCCACCTGACGGTCCGCGGCGAAGGTGTACTGCGCGAGGTCGTTGGTCCCCAGCGACAGGAACTCGACCTCCTGCAGGATCGAACGCGCGCGCAACGCGGCCGAGGGGATCTCCACCATGGCGCCGAACTTCGCCTGCAGCCCGGCATCCCGGCACGCCTCCGCGAACGCCTTGGCGTCGGCACGGTCGGCCACCATCGGGGCCATCACTTCGAGGTGGACCGACGGCAGCCCCTCGGCGGCCCGCGCCAGCGCGTTCAGCTGGGCCCGCAGGATCTCGGGGTGCTCAAGCAGCGACCGCAGCCCCCGCACACCCAGCGCGGGGTTCGGCTCATCGGACGGGGTGAGGAAGTCCAGTGGTTTGTCCGCACCCGCATCGAGCACCCGGACGACCACCCGGCCCTCCGGAAATGCCTCCAGCACCTGCCGGTAGGCATCGACCTGCTTCTCCTCGGAGGGCGCGCTCTTGCTGTCGTCGAGGAAGAGGAACTCGGTGCGGAAGAGACCGACACCCTCCGCCCCCGCCTCCACGGCCGCCGGCACGTCCGCCGGGCCGCCGACATTGGCCAGCAGCGGCACCTTGTGCCCGTCCGCCGTGGCACCCGGCCCGGTCGACGCGGCCAGAGCAGCCCTGCGCTCCGCGGCCGCGGCCTCCAGCTGTGCCTTCTTCTCCTCGCTCGGGCTTACGAAGATGTCACCGGTGCTGCCGTCGACCGCGATGACCGTTCCCTCGGCAAGCTCACCCGCGCCCGGCAGAGCGACCACGGCCGGGACCCCGAGCGCCCGCGCGAGAATCGCGCTGTGACTGGTCGGCCCGCCCTCCTCGGTGACGAAACCGAGAACAAGTGTCGGGTCCAGCAGCGCCGTGTCGGCCGGCGCGAGATCACGGGCAACCAGTACGTACGGCTCGTCGCTGTCAGGGACACCCGGCATGGGCACCCCGAGCAGCCGGGCGACGATGCGATTCCGGACGTCGTCGAGGTCTGCCACGCGCCCTGCCATGTATTCACCGGCACCGGCCAGCAGCTCCCGGTATGCGGCGAACGCATCGTGGACGGCGCGCTCGGCCGTACTGCCGTCGGCGATACGGCGATCCACGTCCGTTATCAGCTCCGGGTCCTGGGCCATCATGGACTGCGCCTCAAGCACCGCCTGGGCTTCGCCCCCCGCCAGGTTGCCCCGCGCCACCAGGTCGGCGGCCACTGCTTCCACGGCCTGACGAGCGCGCCCCTGCTCGCGCTCCGCCTCCGCTGCCGGAATCTGCTTGGCGGGCGGCTCCAGCACTGCCGTTCCCATGCGCCTGACCTCGCCGATCGCCACACCGTGGCTCACGCCGACGCCTCGCAGCGTTGTCTCCATCTCACCGTCTCCGATAGTGCGGCGGACCCCGCCGCCGCGGTGGTTGTCCAACTCGCCGCCATGCGACGGCACCGACGTCACGCCCAGACGAAGAGGCGGTCGCCGGTCTTCACGTCGCCCTCATCACGGAGCTCGGAGAGAGAGTCGGCAGCGGCGTCCAGCGCAACGACCGGGCAGATCGGGGACTTGCCGGCCGCTTCGACGGCTGCGGGGTTCCAGCGCACGATCCCCTGGCCGCGACTCACGGTGTCGCCCTTGTCGACGAGCAGTTCGAACCCCTCACCGTTGAGCTGCACGGTGTCGATACCAAGGTGCGTGAGCACGCCACGCCCCTGTTCGTCGACCACCACGAAGGCGTGCGGATGCAGCGAGACGATGACGCCGTCCACAGGTGCGACGGCTTCGGAGGGCTCGCGCACGGGATCGATCGCTGTGCCCGGGCCGACCATGGCCCCGGAGAAGACCGGATCGGGCACGGACGCCAGACCGATGGCGCGCCCCGCAAGAGGGGACATCACGGTGGTCATGGGAAGCCTCCCAGGGGTGGGGATTGCTGATGGGCCGCCATACCTGTCCCGGACGGCTCACTGACCAGCAGCGTATGACATGTGAGGTACAGGTTCCGCTTTGAAGCTACCACTTAGTGGTCTAGACCACCAGCTTAATCGATTTGCGTGCGCTTCGCAGCCCCATGTACAGTCGTACCCCTGCTTGAGACCGAGTGGCGTGATCCAGCGTCCTTGCTCAGCAGGATCCATACTCGTCAGTTCCTATCCCGGGGCCTTTTTTGCATGCCTGCAAGAGAGTGGTCAGGGGGAGGAAAAACTACTGATAGAGTTTGGAACACCGAAGGGAAGCGCCCGGAGGAAAGCCCGAGAGGGTGAGTACGAAGGAAGCGTCCGTTCCTTGAGAACTCAACAGCGTGCCAAAAGTCAAC
>NZ_JBIAXM010000023.1:0-129662 GCF_042896695.1 Streptomyces sp. NPDC001270
GGAGGGGCAGCGGGTCGGAGGCGGTGACCAGTTCCCGTAGCGGGTGGCGGGCCAGGACCTCGTCCACCTCCGGCGCCAGCGCCGCCCCCAGCCGCTCCCGCAGCGGGAGCGAGTCGTCGTCCAGGGACCGGGCGGCGGCCAGCACCCGGGCCCGGTCGGGCCCCTCCGGCACCCCGGCGGCGGCCCGCGCGTACAGCTCCGCGCCCTCCTCCAGGACCAGCCCCGTGTCGATGCCCGCCGGGATCTTGACACCCGCGACGCGCCGCCAGGTGCCCACGGGATCGCTCCAGCCCTCCACGTGGTAGGTCCAGTGGCCCATCGCGTCCGGGGTGACGTCCGCGCCCCAGCGGTCCGTGCCGGGGGCCAGCTCACGCATCGGCGTCCACGGACCGCGCCGGCCCAGCGGGTCGGTGAGCACCACGTTGGCGCCGAGGGCGTCATGGCCTTCGCGGAAGACGGTCGCGGAGACCTGGAACGTCTCCCCGACGACCGCTTTCGCCGGGCGCCTGCCGCACTCCACGGCCGGCCGGACGTCGCGTACCGGGATGCGGCCGATGGCCGGAGTCGCCTGCATGGGTCTCACCTCCGCCGTGCGTGAAGCCGGGCCCCGGGCCCGGCTGTGGATCCGGTGAACCGGGGAACTTCAGTGCCTCGCCACCCTGGAACGCCGCCCCGCCGGCGGCGCCCGCCGGACCCCGCCCTTGTGCCGTGGACGCGCGCCCCGCTCGCGCGGCCGGCCCTCCGTGCCGCCGCGCAGATAGTGTTCGGCGGCGTCCGCGGCCTCCCGGGCGCAGCGCTTGCCCATGAGTACGCAGAGGGTGTGGCCCGAGTCCTCGAACATGGCCCGCGCCGCCCGGTCGGACGGCGCCGCGAGCATGGCGCGTTCCCACGTCCGGTACCGCCGCAACTGCCTGGCCACCTCGGCCTCAGCGGGTAGCAGCATGGCCCTGTTCACCCTCCACGCTCTCGACTGGGCGCGTCTCCCGACGGTCGGGTGGACTCCGGGCACGGAGTGGCACGGGTCCGTTACGGCGATCGAGGCATTTCACTAATGGTGCACGGACGGACACGCAGCGTCTTGTTGGTTCTTCAACCACCCGGATGCGCTCGTGTTGCACGAATGGCGTAGTGCGGCCACTGTGGATCTGACTCAGAAGCGACCAGCGCTCGACGCTCCGTGATCGGGGCCCATGCCCATGGGGGGCGGTGACGAGCGGAGTCTCGCCGGCGAGGGAGCAAGCGACGATGAAGACCGCAGTGCCCTGCTACTACCACCTCGACGTGGAAGTCAGCCCCGAGCGTGTGGGTCAGGTCAGCCGGATCCTGGCCGCCCATCTCCGCCACTGGGACCTGGAGAACCTGGTGGCCCCCGTCCGCAGCGGCGCGGAACTGCTGCTGCGCGCCATCGACGAACACGCCACGGACAAACGCGCGTCGATCGAGATGTGGTGGAACGGTCAGCACCTCATCACGGCCGTCGGCGACGACGACCGTGATCTGCGTCCCGACCTGGATCTGCGGGCCTGCCTGGCACGCATCGCGGCGATGAGCGACGGCTGGGGGTGCTGTGCGTCGGAGACCGGCAGCAAGATCATCTGGTTCTCGCAGCGCGCCCGCGCCGGCGAACGCGTCCCGCTGGTGCCGACCGCCCCGGCCCCCAGCCTGCGCCACATGCGCAAGGTGCCACGCGCCATGCAGGTCCCCGCCCTGGCCACCCCGGCGGTCGCCGCGCAGGCCGCCCTGGCGGGCGCCCGGTGACGGCGAAGCGGTCCCGGAAAGGGGTGCCCGTGTGGAGCGGGCACCCCTACCCGTTGGGCGCCGCCTTCGACGGGCAGGGCACCAACTTCGCCCTCTTCAGCGAGGTCGCCGAACGCGTCGACCTCGTCCTGGTCGACGACGCGGGCGCCGAGACCCGGGTTCCGCTGACCGAGGTCGACGGGTTCGTGTGGCACGGTCATGTGCCCGGCGTCGGTCCGGGCAGGCGCTACGGCTACCGGGTGCACGGACCCTGGGACCCCGGCCTCGGCCACCGGTGCAACCCGGCGAAGCTGCTCCTCGACCCGTACGCACGCGCCGTCGACGGGCAGATCGACAACCACCCCTCGCTCTACGAACGCGCCCCCTCCGGCCCGGCCCCCGCCGACAGCACCGGACACTCCATGCTGGGCGTGGTGACCGACCCGTACTTCGACTGGGGCGAGGACCGCCCGCCGGGACGGCCGTACGCGGAGACCGTCATCTACGAGGCGCACGTACGCGGACTGACCCGCACGCACCCGGACGTCCCGGAGCGGCTGCGCGGCACCTACGCGGCGCTCGCCCACCCGTCGGTCGTCGAGCACCTGACCTCGCTGGGCGTGACCGCCGTCGAGCTGATGCCGGTGCACCAGTTCGTGCAGGACGGCGTGCTCCAGGACCGCGGACTGTCCAACTACTGGGGCTACAACACGATCGGCTACTTCGCGCCGCACAACGGCTACGCCGCGTTCGGCACCCGCGGCCAGCAGGTCAACGAGTTCAAGGCGATGGTGAAGGCGCTGCACGCGGCCGGACTCGAAGTGATCCTCGACGTGGTCTACAACCACACCGCCGAGGGCAACGAGCGCGGCCCCACGCTCTCCTTCCGCGGCATCGACAACGCCTCCTACTACCGCCTCGTGGACGGCGACTGGGCGCACTACTACGACACCACCGGCACCGGCAACAGCCTGCTGATGCGGCACCCCTACGTGCTCCAGCTGATCATGGACTCGCTGCGGTACTGGGTCACCGAGATGCACGTCGACGGCTTCCGCTTCGACCTCGCGGCGACCCTGGCCCGGCAGTTCCACGAGGTGGACCGGCTGTCGGCGTTCTTCGACCTGATCCAGCAGGATCCGGTGATCAGCCGGGTCAAGCTCATCGCCGAGCCCTGGGACCTGGGGGAGGGCGGCTACCAGGTCGGGAACTTCCCGCCGCTGTGGTCGGAGTGGAACGGCAAGTACCGGGACACCGTGCGGGACTTCTGGCGGGCCGAGCCGGGCGCGCTCGGCGAGTTCGCCTCGCGGCTCACCGGCTCCTCGGACCTGTACGCGCACAGCAGGCGGCGCCCCCGGGCCAGCGTCAACTTCGTGACCGCGCACGACGGTTTCACCCTGCGCGACCTCGTCTCGTACAACGACAAGCACAACGAGGCCAACGGCGAGGGAAACCGGGACGGCGAGAGCGTCAACCGGTCCTGGAACTGCGGAGTCGAAGGGGAAACCGACGACCCGGCCGTCCTCGAACTGCGCGCCCGCCAGCAGCGCAACTTCCTGGCCACGCTGCTGCTGTCGCAGGGCATCCCGATGCTGTGCCACGGCGACGAACTCGGCCGCACCCAGGGCGGCAACAACAACGCCTACTGCCAGGACAGCGAGGTGTCCTGGATCGACTGGCGGCTCACCGGCGCGCAGCGCGGCCTCGCGGACTTCACCCGGTACGTCGTCGGCCTGCGCGCCGCCCACCCCGTCCTGCGCCGGCGCCGCTTCTTCCGCGGTGACACGGCCACCCATGCCGGACAGCCGCTGCCCGACCTGGTGTGGCTGCTGCCCGACGCACGCGAGATGACCGACCGGGACTGGCAGCGCTCCGACGCGCACTCGGTCGGTGTCTTCCTCAACGGCGACGCCATCGCCGAACACGACCCCTACGGGCGGCGGGTGATCGACGACTCGTTCCTGCTGCTGCTCAACAGCTACTGGGAACCGGTCGGCTTCCGCCTGCCCGACGCCGCCTACGGCGAGCGCTGGACCACCCTGATCGACACCGCCGACCCCGACGGCATCCCGGACGAACGAGAGCGGAAGGCGAACACCGGACTGCGCGTGGAGGCCCGCAGCCTGGTACTCCTGTCCAGGCCCTCCCGCACCCCCACCGACTGAACCCGCCCCTCCGACCGCCCCTGCCCCCGACAGGCGCGCCCCGCCAGGGGCGCGGGGAACTGCGCGCCCAGCCACGATGCGCCCGCAGCCGAACACGAACCAACCACGCCAGGCGCCGCCCCACCCCACCCCAAAAGCGGAGCGCACCGTCACCGCTCACGCCGAGAGGTCACCGTGAACTGCGCCCCGTCCGGATCCCGCAGAATCGCCTCGGCCTCCTCCTCACGCAGCACGCTGCCCCCGTGTCTCTCCGCGTCCCGGCAGCAGGCCGCCACGTCGGCCACGAAGAAGTGGATCTGCCAGTGCGGCCGGACCGTGGGATCGGGCGCGGCCTCCACCGCGCCCGAGTCGATGCGCGCCACGACCGCACCCCGGCTGCGCAGCACGACCTCGCCGCCCTCGTACTCCACCTCGCAGCAGCCGGAGCGGTCCGAGGTCCAGTCGAGGATCTCACCGTAGAAGAGGGCCGCGTCGAACGCGTTGCGGGTGTGCAGCCGGATGAAGGTCGGTGCCGCCCGGCGCCACGACTCCCAGTTGGAGACCAGGTCGCCCGCCCAGATCCCGAAGGTCGCTCCGTCCCGGTCCGCGAGCAGCGCCGCCCGCCCCGGCGGCAGGGACAGCGGCCCGACCGCGGCCGTGCCACCGCGCTCCCGGGTCCGGCTCGCGACCACGTCCGCGTCCCGAACGGCGAAGTACGGCGTCCATGCCACCGCCATGTGCCACATGGAGGCGACCGCGGCGATCCCGGCGACCGGCACCCCGTTCGCCAGCGCGATCCGGAAGTGTTCGCCGAGCCGGACGCCACGCCACTGCCAGCCCAGCACCGCCGAGTAGAAGGCGGTCGTGGCGTGCAGGTCGCGGCTGGTCAGACTCACCCAGCACGGCGCACCGAACACGGAGCGGGTGGAGATGACGTTCTTCTTCTCCGGTCCGCCGGGGAGGGTCGTGTCATGGTTCATCGCGGTCGCGTCCTGATCTCGTGGACCGATGGACACCGGTCTGCCACCAGTGTCCAACCGGAGGCCGATCCCGTGCCTGTCGAGCACCCCGGTGGCAGGGGGCCGGTCGGGTGACGACGATGGATGGATGGGTGACCACGAACCTGACCGGTTCCTGGAGCTGCAGGAAGAAGTCGATCAGCTGAAGGAAGCCGTCACCTCCCACGCCGTCGTGGACCAGGCGATCGGCATGGTGGTCGCGCTGGGCCGGGTCACCCCCGACGAGGGATGGGCCGTGCTGAAGGAGGTCTCGCAGCACACGAACATCAAGCTGCGCCAGGTCGCCGAACTCATCCTCGTCTGGGGGCGTACGGGAGACATGCCCTCGGAGATCGGCACCGAACTGGAGGACGCGCTCGACCGGTACGGGCCGACCCAGATCCCGGGGGCACCCGTGGAGTGAGCCCCGGCCCGCGGGCCGGTCCGGCCGGGCTCAGCCCGGCTCGGAGAGCAGTTCCTCGCGCAGCCGGTCGCAGCAGCCGCTGATCAGCCGGGAGACGTGCATCTGCGAGATGCCGAGCTGACTGGCGATCCGGCTCTGCGTCATGCCGCGGAAGAACCGCAGGTACAGGATGGTGCGCTCGCGCTCGGGCAGCGCTTGCAGACAGGGCCGTACGGCCGCCCGGTCGACGACCAGGTCGAATCCCGGATCCGGCCCACCGAGGGTGTCGCCGAGACAGTGGCCGTCCACGCCGGGCGTCTCCGCGTCCAGCGACAGCGCCGAGAAGCACTCCAGGGCCTCCATGCCCGTGCGTACCTCCGCCTCCGTCAGCCGAGTGTGCTCGGCGATCTCGGCGATGGTGGGCATCCGCCCCGCCGTCGCCAGCTCCTTCACGGCACCGCGCACCCGGTTGCGCAGGTCCTGGACCCGGCGCGGCACGTGCAGGGTCCACATGTGATCGCGGAAGTGGCGTTTGATCTCGCCGGTGACGGTCGGCACCGCGTACGCCTCGAAGGCGCGGCCGCGCGCCGGATCGTAGTGGTCGACGGCCTTGACCAGGCCCAGCGACGCCACCTGGTACAGATCCTCCAGCGCCTCGCCGCGGCCACGGAAGCGGACGGCGATGCGTTCGGCCATGGGCAGCCAGACCTGGACCAGTTCGTCGCGCAGCGCCCGGCGCCGCGGGCCCTCGGGCAGTGCCGCGAGCCGTTCGAAGGCGGCCGCGGTGTCCGGAGCGTCATCGTGCGGATGGGACTTCGCCCTGGTGGTGGTACCCGTCATGGGTGCGCACCTCCCTCAGCGTGCCGGATGGACGGACAGCGTGGGGAGACGCGCGTTCGGACCGATCGGAGGGTTCCGGGGCGGTCCGGAGCACCATCCCCCACGGACGTGCCTCCTGTCCGAAGCACTTCCCTCCCGATTCCCGTCACCCGGCACGACCAAACAAATCAGCCTAAAGAGTGATAAAAGGTGCGGCTCTCTTGACTTGCCCTTGGAGTTTTCGTGGGAGAAATACCTCTGTAGCAGAGATAATCTTTCTGCGTGGAAACGGATCACCCAGAAACGGATCGCCCGGAAACGAATCACGAGCAGGCGGACCGCGCCGCGGCAGAGTGCCTCTCCGAGGAGCTGGGCAGCGCTCTGGGCGGGATCCAGCGACTGATCCGGCGCCGGCTGCGGAGCGGGACGAGCGGCCCCCGCCTGCGCGGTGCCGAGGTGGAGCTGCTCCGCCTGGTCGAGACCCGGCCAGGCATCGGCATCAAGGAGGCCGCCCGGGAACTGCACCTGGCGGGCAACTCCGTGTCAACCCTGGTCAACCAGCTCGTCAAGGACGGCCATCTGGTCCGGGAGACCGACCCGTCCGACCGGCGGGCCGCCCGCCTGCGGCTCACCGAGGCGGCCGGCAACCGGCTGCGCGACTGGCAGCGCCGCCGGGTCGCCCTGGTCGACCGGCACGTCTCCCGCCTGACCGAGGCGGAGCGCGACGCCCTGCGCGCCGCGCTCCCGGCCTTGCGCAGGCTGGCCGTCACCCTGCACGAGGAGGCAGAGGAAACATGACGCGCGACACCATCGCCGGCCCCGCCGAGGCCATCACCTGCACCGGACTCACCTACACCTTCGGTGAGACCAAGGCGGTGGACGGGCTCGACCTGTCCGTGGGGGAGGGCGAGGTCTTCGGGCTGCTCGGCCCCAACGGCGCCGGAAAGACGACGGCGATCCGCTGCATCATCACACTCCTGCCGGTGTCCGCCGGCATGGTCCGGGTCTTCGGCCACGATCCGGCCGCCGAACGGATGGCGGTGCGCCGCCTGCTCGGCTACGTCCCCCAGCAACTGTCCGCCGACAGCAGCCTCACCGGCCGGGAGAACGTCGCCCTGTTCGCCAGGGTCTTCGACATCCCCCGCCGCGAGCGCGCCGAACGGGTCGCCCAGGCGCTGGCCGCCGTCGACCTCGCCGACGCCGCCGACCGGCTGGCGCGCACCTACTCCGGCGGCATGGTCCGCCGGCTGGAACTGGCCCAGGCCCTGGTCAGCGCGCCCCGGCTGCTGATCCTCGACGAGCCGACGATCGGTCTCGACCCGATCGCCCGCACCAGCGTGTGGGAGCACATCAACGCCGTCCGTGCGGTCACCGGCATGACCGTCCTGGTCACCACCCACTACATGGACGAGGCCGACCAGTACTGCGACCGCATCGGCCTCATGCACCGCGGCCGCGTCCAGGCCCTCGGCACCCCGGCCGAACTGCGGCAGGGGCTCGGCGAACGCCGTCGCGCCGAGGGCGCGCCGGCCACGGACACGCTGCCCACGCTGGAGGACGTCTTCCGGGACGTCGCGGGCAGCGGTCTCGACGACCAGTCAGGAGGTTTCCGCGATGTCCGAAGCACCCGCCGCACCGCCGGCCGTCTCGGCTGACCGAGCGCTCGACGCCGGCACCAGTCTGCTGCTGCGCCCGCCGCAGCCCCGCGCCGGCTGGCGGCTGCTGCCCGCCCGGGTCGTCGCGATGTGCGCCGTCGAACTGCAGAAGCTGGCCCACGACCGCACCGAGCTGTACACCAGGGCGATCCAGCCCGCCCTGTGGCTGCTGATCTTCGGCCAGACGTTCACCCGGATCCGGGCGATACCCACCGGCGGCATCCCCTACATCGACTACATGGCGCCCGGCATCATCGCCCAGTCCGCGATGTTCATCGCCATCTTCTACGGCATCCAGATCATCTGGGAACGGGACGCCGGCATCCTGAACAAGCTCCTGGTGACCCCGACCCCGCGCTCGGCACTCGTCACCGGCAAGGCGTTCGCGTCCGGCGTGAAGTCCCTGATCCAGGCCGTCGTCGTCATCGTCATCGCCGCGCTCCTCGGGGTCGGGCTCACCTGGAACCCGCTGAAGCTGCTCGGCGTCGCGCTGGTCGTGATCCTCGCCTCCGCCTTCTTCTCCTGCCTGTCGATGACCATCGCGGGCATCGTGCTGAGCCGGGACCGGCTGATGGGCTTCGGGCAGGCGATCACGATGCCGCTGTTCTTCGGCTCCAACGCCCTCTACCCGGTGTCCGTCATGCCCGGCTGGCTCCAGGCGGTCAGCAAGGTGAACCCGCTCAGCTACGAAGTCGACGCCCTGCGCGGCCTGCTGCTGGGCACCTCGTCCCACGTGGCCCTCGACTTCGGGGTCCTGGCGGTCGCCGGCGCCGCCGGCATCACCGCGGCCTCGTCCCTGCTGGGCCGACTGGCCCGCTGATCCGTCCGGCCGCGCCGATCTTGCGTCCGACGTGATGTACGGCACGCACGGCCGGGCACCCCGCCACCCGCCGCGGGGGATTCCTCCTGTCCAACGCTTGATCAATGATCAAAGGGTGCGAATCGCCTGGCCAAGGCGCATTCCGCTCATTTGACAGTGTGCTCAGCGCACAGATAGACAGCAGCTCTCCGGGGTGGTCGAGAGGGGCACTGTGTACGAGCCGAACGTGGTCGGGGACTGGCACGAGTACGACGAGCATGCCGGTCTGCGGGTCCGCGTCCACCGTCTGGAGGCGGTGGAGCCCCCGCACGGACGCGACGAGGCAGCCGCCGGGCTGACGTACTTCAGTGTCCGGGTGACCGTCGAGAACCGCGGCGAACAGCACTGCTCCGTACAACTGGAGGACGGCCAGCTCGACGTCCGGATCGGCCCCGACGGGGAGGGCGCGTTCGTCGACTGGCGGAACTCGCGGTTCATCGAGGGTTTTGACGTCTATCCGCTGCGCCGTGCCACGGCCGTGCTGTACGCGGCCGGTCAGGAGGCGTGCCTGTCACAGGTGGACGTCCAGGTGCAGCTGCGGGTCGACGACGAGTGGACCGACCGCCGGCTGTGGACGGGCGGCATCGGACTGGCGGAGGGGCCGGCCGCGGCCCCCGCGGCCGGTGCCGCACCGGGCGGCCTGGCTCATCAGGTGACCGTGTTCCTGCGGGACCAGGCGGAGCCGGACACCGCCTGAGCGGCGTCCCGGCGATCCGGTGCGGGTGCGGTCAGTGCGGGATGCCGTCGATGATCTCGCGGGCGCCCTGCCGCAGCAGGGACACCGCGACCGAGGTGCCCAGCGTGGCGGGATCGAGCCGGCCGGCCCACTCGTGGGCGTTCAGCCGGGTCTTGCCGTCGGGGGTGAACACGCAGGCCCGCAGGGACAGCTCGCCGCCCCGGTCCGCGTGCGCGTGACCGGCGATCGGGCTGTTGCAGTGGCCTTGCAGGACATGCAGGAACATGCGCTCCGCCGTGGCCTCGCGGTGGGTGTCCGGGTCGCCGAGCGCGCCGACGGCGTCGATCAGGCCGGTGTCGTCCTCGCGGCACTGCAGGGCGAGGATGCCCGCGCCGATCGGCGGCATCATCGTCTCCGGCGACAGCACCTCGCTGATCACGTCGGACCGCCCGATCCGTTCGAGACCGGACACCGCCAGCAGCAGCGCGTCGGCCTCTCCGGCAGCGAGCTTCGCCAGCCGCCGGTTGGCGTTGCCGCGGAACGGCACGCACTCCAGGTGCGGGTGGGTGGCGGCCAGCTGGGCGATGCGGCGCACCGCGGAGGTGCCGACGCGGGTGCCCGCCGGGAGTTCGTCGAGGGTGAGGCCGTCCGGATGGACGAGGGCGTCCCGGATGTCGTCGCGCTTCAGGAACGCGGCGAACACCGTGCCCGCCGGCAGCGGCCGGTCGGCCGGCACGTCCTTGACGCAGTGCACCGCGAGATCGGCCTGACCTGCCAGCAGAGCGGCGTCCACTTCCTTGGTGAACGCACCCTTGCCCTCGACCTGGGAGAGGACGCCCAGCCACTTGTCACCGGTCGTCTTCACCGGTACGACCTCGGTGCGCACCTGCGGATACCGCGCCGTCAGCTCGGTGCGGACGCGTTCCACCTGGGCCAGCGCCATCGGTGAGTCACGGGAGACGATACGGATGAGTTCCGGGACGGCCATGGAGACACGATAGACCCTCCTGGCGGGCTCCCCTGCCCGCCGGCCGCCGGGCGAGGCGGCACCCGGCCACGGACGTGGGCGTGGGCCGGGCGGATTCGGGCGCCGCGCGAGAACGTCCCGCCCGGCCAGGCCCTGGCTCCCGCCCGGACGGGAGCCAGGACCCGCCGACCGGACGCTCAGGCGTTCGGGTCGAACGCGATACCGGACGGCTTGGCCGAGGCGAGGTGCGAGGCGAAGGCGCTGTCCTTCAGGCCGAAGTTGGCGCTGCCGAAGTCGTACGCGCTCAACTTGTCGCGCAGGCCCGCCGGGTAGCCGTTCCAGCCGACCAGCGGCGGATACTGCCAGGTGCCCTTGTGGTTCTCCGGCGGCTCGTCGTTGGTGTTGGCCAGCCGGAAGCAGTGGGTGCTCGCACCGTCCTTGTGGTAGACGATCTTCGCGTGCGTGCCCTCGAAGCGGACCTCGGAGGCCGGGTGCACGGTGAACGAACCGTGGTTGGACGTCGACACGTACTGCACCTGGCCGTTCTGCACCCACACCGCGACGTGCTCCCAGTCGTGCCGGTGGCCGCCGAGACTGATGCCGGGGATCGCCTGGTCCTTCTCGAAGTACAGGCCGTACAGGTAGGCGCACCAGCCGTTGTTGCACTTGTAGCGCGAGTACGTGTTGGTGTCGTCCAGGTCGGAGGCGTCGCGGCAGTTGCCGTTGAGGGCGCCCGTCGGGTTCAGGCCGGGGTTGACGGTGCCGTCCGGGCCGATGGCGGCCGTCGAGTAGCAGCCGTCGGTGTCGTAGTCGAAGGCAGGCTGGAACGTGAACTCCGCCGCCTCCGCGTTGGCGGGCAGCGCCGGCGGCGGGGCGGCGAAGGCGACGGCGGGGAAGGCGATCACGAGGGCGGCGGCACCGGCCAGCCCGGCCAGCCAGCGCCCGGGCCCGGTACGGAACGTCCGTGACGACACTGCGTCCTCCAACTGCGATATGAAGTGGGGGAGTTCAGGATCCTGGCCGCCCGGCACCTTGCCAAGACGGCCCGGGCGTCCCGGTGGTGAAGCCCCGCCCAACACTTGCCTCCCGGCACTCCCGTCACTCGGCGTCGCCGGGCAGGTCGGCCGCCGACTCCTCGGGCGCGAGGTCCGGGCGCAGCCGGTACCAGGACGGCTGGCGCAGCAGCCCCGACCGGGTACGGGTGCTGTAGCCGACCTCGCCGACCAGCCGGGGCAGCACCCAGTGGGCCCCGGCGATCCGCGGGACCGGGTCGAAGGGGCACACGCCGGTCTCCGCGGCCCGCAGCAGCGCGGCCAGTTCCGTCCGTTCGGCGTCGCTCCAGCCGGTGCCCACCCCGCCGACGTAGCGCAGCCGCCCGGCGGCACGCTGACCCACGAGCACCGCGCCGGGCAGGCCCGCGAGCCGCCCCTTGCCGGGCAGCCAGCCGCCGACGACGACGTCAGCGGTGCGCAGGTTGCGGATCTTGATCCAGGCGCGGGAGCGCACGCCCGGTTCGTACACCGAGTCCAGCCGCTTGCACACCAGCCCCTCCAGGCCGTGCTCCCGGGTGGCGCGCAGCGCCTCGGCGCCGTGCCCGACGACGGCGGCCGGGGTGGACCAGTGCGGTCCCTCCAGTCCCGACTCCGTCAGCAGGCTCCGGCGCTGCGCGTACGGCAGCGTGAGCAGGGGACGGTCCAGGTGCGGCAGGTCGAACAGCACGAGGTGGACGGGGACCTGGGCCGCCCGGCGCGCCGCCCGGGCCGGGGCGTGCGCCAGACCCATGCGGCTCTGCAGCAACTGGAAGTCGGCGCGCCCGTGTTCGTCGAGGGCCAGTACCTCGCCGTCCAGGATCGCCGGGATCGTGCCCAGGGCACCGGCCAGCGGGCGCAGTTCGGGATAGGCGCCGGTGATGTCCTCGCCCGAGCGGGCGCGCAGCAGGAGGGTGCCGTCGCCGGGCAGGTAGGCCATGACGCGCTGGCCGTCCTGCTTGGTCTCGTAGGCCCAGCGGGAGTCCTGGGCGGCGGGCGGCAGCTTGCCGGGAGTGGCGAGCATCGGCGGGATCACCGGGAGGGTCGCGGTCACGGCAGAAGGTGTCGACCGCGCCCCGTGCGCTCACGCGCCTTTCCCCGCCGGTTCCCCTGAACGGGCCCGGCTCGGTGCCGCCTCCGGCGCTCCGCCGGGCCGGGAGGGTGCCTCGGGTGCGGCGCCGGGGCGGTCTCCCGGCCCGGCGCCGCACCCGAGGACGGCGCCGGCCCCCGTCCCCACGGGTCCGGCACCCGGGACCGCCGCCGCTCAGGACGGCCCCGGCTTCGGGACGCCCACGGCGGAGCTGCCGTGGGCGGGCGCGTCGGCTCTGCTGTCCGGCCCGGCGGGAGCCCGTGCGCCGGGCGGGCAGGGGATCCACCGCGGAAGGAAACCCCCTGCCCGGAGGTGTCTTGCGTGAGTCAGGCAACCCTATGTGGCTTACTTGAGTCAAGCAAGCGAATGCTCCCGCTCGGGCGGTCGGGATCGGTCATCGCGGCGCCGGGAGGTCCGCGTCCTCCCCGGGTTCCTCGGCGTACAGGCCCGTGCAGGCCAGTCTGCCGTCCACCTCCGCGCACGCCTCCACGCCCCGGGCCGACGGCACCGCGAGCATCGGGCTGGTGTACCCGGCGGGGTCCGCGGCCGAATAGGTCGCCGACAGCACGTCCTGGCCGGCCCGCACGGACACCTCCCGGGTGTGTGGGGAGCGCACCCGCACCTCCGACCAGGCGGTGCCGCAGGCGGGTGAGTAGCGCAGCCGGACGTCGTAGGCGAGGCCGGACACGGCGCTCTCGGTGCGCGCGTCCCGTGCGCAGGCCGACGCGTCGGGCAGGACGCCCCGGCAGGACGTCGCGTGGCAGCCGGGGGCCGCCGCCACGGTCCGCGCCCCCGCCGGTCCGGTCCGGCCGGACATGGCGAAGACGGCGGCCGTCGCGGCGGCCACGGCGAGCAGCGCGAGCGCGGACAACGGCAGTCCCGGCGACCGGGTCCACGGCGGGCGGGACCGGCCGGCCGCGGCGGGTGCCGCGGGCGCCTCCGGGGCCGGCGGGCCCTCGGCGGACGCCCACAGGGCCACGACGGGTCCGGGGTCGGTGCCGGCGAGCCGGGCGAGCGCTTCGACGGCCGAGCGGGGCGGGCGCTGAACGCCGGTCAGGTACCGGTGCCAGGCGGACTTGCTGTACGGGGTGCGGGCGGCCAGCGCCGCCAGGCTCAGCCCCGTACCGTCCTTGAGCGCGCGCAGCCGCACCGCCAGCGGCTCGTCGTCGGAGATGGGTCCGGGGGATGGCGGCTGCCGCATGGTGCGTTCCTCGACTCCCTTGCCACTATGGGCGGTTCGCCCCTGTTGTCGGAATGGCTTCCCGGGTGGGGCACGGCCCAACCGGTGGTGAAGACAGGAGAAAGGTGAGGCGGCGACAGGTCGAAGGCCCGTTCGGGAACGCGTGGCTCCCGAACGGGCCTCGGGGATCAGGGCCTACGGCGGACCGGCGGCGTCAGCACCACGGCAGCGCGGCGCCGCTCCGCACGTAGCGGGCGGAGACGTAGCCCCTGTGGTGCGCCAGCCGGTACCAGGTGCGGGTGCCGAGCACCCGTGAACCGCGCGTCCGGCAGACGAGCCGCACGAGCCGGTTGCCGTGGCGGTGGCCGACCACGCGGTAGCCGGTGCCCGGGCCGGAGCGGACGTTCAGCCGGACGTGGTGCGTGATCACACGCCCCGTGACGGGCGTACGGCGCGTGCTGCGCCCCGGGACGGCCGGTCCCCGCCGGTGCGTGGCGCGGTGCTTCGCCGGCGTGTGCCGGACGGGGGCGGGCAGCGGTGCGGGGAGGGTGTACTGGGGGGCCGCGGCGGTGGGCGCGGGGAGCGGTGCGGTCTGGCCCGCCTCGGCGGTAGAGGCCGCCGCGGGCAGGAGTGCGAGCGCCGCGACCGTGGCCAGCAGGCCGTTCTTCACGGTCCGTCGGATCATGGAAACCTCCGGGCATTCGTTCTCGTGACCACGGGGCGTGATCACGACAGCCAGCGTTTCCGTGGTGAGGGGCCGGAAAGCCGTTCCCGCGTCCCGCGGGACACCCGGGACGTGCCCGGGACGGACCGCCCGTCGACGGCCTGTCGTCCGGCGGGTCCGCACCCGGCGTGGACAGGGCCGGACGGACAGGTCCAAATTACTTGAGTTACGCAACGATGTGCTAAAGTGGCGAACATGTCCTCGAAACCGCCGCCCCTCCCCCCGGCGGCCTCTGCGGAGGTCGTCGAGATCGAGCGCGCGCTCTCCCGCATCACGTATCTGAGCACCCGGACCCGGCAGCACGACCGGATGATGGCGGTGGCCGGGGTACCGCTGGACCGTGCCGCGGTGGCGCTGCTGCGGCAGATCGCGGACTCCGAGCCGCTGCGACCGGGAGAACTGGCCCAGCGGCTGGGCGTCGAGGCGTCCCACGTGACGCGTACGGTGCAACAACTGCAGAGGTTCGGTTACGTCAGCCGGGTTCCGGACCCGGAGGACCGCAGGGCCCAGCGGATCGAGCTGACCGACGAGGGCCGGGAGGCCATCGGGCGGGTCCGGGACGCGGGGGCGCGGGGCATGCAGCTCGCCCTGTCCGACTGGAAGCCCGAGGACCTGCGGCAGCTGGCCACCCTCTTCCACCGCATGGTCGACGACTTCCTCGCCCGCTCCCAAGAGGACGAGCCCGGCCAGGAGAGCGGCCCCTCGCCGGCCCCGGCCTGAGCGCGCCGCGCCTTCCCGGTGCCCGCCCCCGCGGCTCTCCTCGCCGGGGAGTCGCGCGCGAACGTGGGGCGGACCGCGGACCGCGGACCGGCGCCCCGCCCCGCCGGCGGCCGTCGCCCCGCGCGAAGGCCCGCCGAACCCGTCGGCCGCCCCGGTCCCGCGGCGTCGCCCGCACCGCGGACAGCGGCCGGAGACCGGACGGAGAGATGACCAGTGGAACTACCAGCGGAACTGCCAGTGTGACAACCGGAGGGACGACGATGACGGACCGAGTGCGCGCCGGCGACACGATCGAGGACTTCGCGCTGCCGGACGAGACCGGCACGGTGCGCCGGCTGTCCGAGCTGCTCGCCGACGGGCCGGTGGTGCTGTTCTTCTACCCGGCGGCACTGACGGCCGGCTGCACCGCCGAGGCGTGCCACTTCCGTGACCTGGCCGCCGAATTCGCCGCGGTCGGCGCGCGCCCGGTGGGCATCAGCGGCGACTCCGTCGAACGCCAGCAGGAATTCGCCGGACGTCACACCCTCGGCATGCCGCTGCTCGCCGACCCCGACGGCGCGGTCCGCGAGCGGTTCGGCGTCCTGCGCGGCTTCACGCCGGCCCCCACCCGGCGGGTCACCTTCGTCATCGCCCCGGACCGCACCGTCGTCGAGGTGGTCCGCAGCGAGCTGCGCATGAACAGCCACGCCGACCGCGCCCTGGCCGCGCTGCGTGCCCTCCGGGCGTGAGGCCGCCCCGCCCCGCGCTTGAAGCACGGGGACGATGGGATCATCCTGGGGCATATGGAGCATCTCGCGGCCACGGCGGTGGTCGACGCCCTCGGGACGGTGACGGGGTGGAGCGAGGGCGCGCAGAAGCTGACCGGTCATCCGGCCGCGGAGATCGTGGGCAGACCTGCCACCCGGCTGCTCGCCGAGGAGATACCGCCCGGGACCGTCGAGGCGCAGACCGGAGTCGTCGCCCTCCGCCACCTTGACGGCCACCGCGTCGAGGTGGCCCTCACCGCCTGTCCCGTACTCGGCCCGGCCGGGCGGCCCGCCGGATTCGTGATCACCGCCGACCCGCCCGAGCCGGCCGGTCCGAGCCTGGCCGAGCAGGCGTTCCAGCAGGCGTCCATGTCGATGTCGGTCTACGACACCGGGCACCACTACCTCCGCGTCAACGAAGTCGCCTGCAAGGTCCTCGGCCTGCCCGAGGAGGCACTGCTCGGCCGGTACTACCTGGACAGCACGGAGGAGTCCGGGTACAACTGCGGCTTCCTGCGCCATCTGCGCCAGGTCGTGGAGACCGGCGAACCGGTCCGCTACGAGACCTTTTCGAGCACGCCCGGCCTGGCCCAGCAGCAGGCGTGGAACATCGAGATGTGGCCCCTCACGGACGGTGAGGGCGAGCCGAGCGCCGTGGCGCTGGCCGCGTTCGACAACAGCGAGGAGTACTGGGCACGGCAGCGACTGGCCCTGCTCAACGAGGCGGCGGCCAGCATCGGCACCACTCTGGACGTCGTCCGCACCGCTGAGGAACTGGTGGAACTCCTGGTCCCGCAGTTCGCCGACTTCGCCAGCGTGGACCTGCTCGACTGGGTGCTCGGCACGGACCAGCAGCCGCCCGCGATGCCGGACGGCGCGTTCGTGCTGCACCGCGTCGCGCACATCTCCGTCACCGAAGGCACCCCCGAGGCCGTCGTCGAGCCCGGCGACCAGGACCCCTGCCCGGAGGACTGCCCACCGGCCCGGGCCCTGCGCGAGGGCCGGGTGGTGTTCAGCAAGGAGGGCGATCCGGACCTGGTCCGGTGGCTCGAAGAACGCAACGCGCGCTCCCCGGACCGCGGCGGCTACCGCCAGGGCGTCCACTCGATGCTCGCGGTGCCGCTGCGGGCGCGCGGCACCGCGCTCGGCGTGATGGTCGCCGTGCGCCGGCAGCACCCGAAGAACTTCGGCGGCGACGACGCCGCGTTCGGGGAGGAACTGGCGAGCCGCGCCGCCGTCTGCATCGACAACGCCCGCCGTTTCGCCCGCGAACGCGGCACGGCCCTCGCTCTCCAGCACAGCCTGCTGCCCAGCGGCCTGCCCGACCAGGCGGCGGTCGACGTGGCCCACCGCTATCTGCCCTGCGGGTCGCTGGCTGGCATCGGCGGCGACTGGTTCGACGTGATCCCGCTCTCCGGCAGCCGGGTCGCCCTGGTCGTCGGCGACGTGGTGGGCCACGGCATCCAGTCCTCGGCCACCATGGGCCGGCTGCGTACGGCCGTACGGACCCTGGCCGACGTGGACCTGCCCCCGGACGAACTGCTGACCCACCTGGACGACCTCGTCACCCACCTCGCGGCGGACGGGGACGACGGCGAGGTCGCCGAACTGGGCGCGACCTGCCTGTACGCCGTCTACGACCCCGTCTCGCGCCGCCTGTCGCTGGCCGCCGCGGGCCACCCGGTACCGGCTGTCCTGCGGCCTGGCGCCGACGCGGAACTCGTGCGGATGACGGCGGGCCCGCCCCTGGGCGTCGGCGGCCTGCCGTTCGAGGCGACGGAACTCGAACTGCCGGAGGGTTCGGTCGTCGCCCTCTACACCGACGGCCTCGTGGCGGACCGTGCCCTCGACGTGGACCGGGGGACCGGTGAGCTGCTCCAGGCCCTGAACACCCCCGCGGACTCGCTTGACACCCTCTGCGACACCCTGCTGAAGGCGGCCCTGGACGAGCAGCCCGGCGACGACGTGGCCCTGCTGCTGGCCCGCACCCGGGCACTGGGCGCCGACCGGGTGGCCACCTGGGACGTGCCGCCCGACCCCGCGCACGTGGCCACCGCCCGGCAGGCGGCGACCGACCAGCTGGCCGTCTGGGGACTGCAGGAGGCTGCCTACGTCACCGAGCTGGTCGTCAGTGAACTCGTCACCAACGCGATCCGCTACGGTGAGCCGCCCTTCCGGCTGCGGCTGATCCGTGACCGCGCGCTCATCTGCGAGGTCTCCGACGGCAGCTCCACATCGCCGCATCTGCGCCGGGCGCACGCCTTCGACGAGGGCGGCCGGGGGCTCCTGCTGGTGGCCCAGCTCACCCAGCGCTGGGGCAGCAGGCAGACGGCCGGCGGCAAGACGATCTGGGCGGAACGGCCACTGCCCGGGGAATGATCAGTGGACCGGGCCGTCGTCCGCGGCGGCGACCTGGGCGAGGGTCCGTCCGGTGCGGACCGAACGCGCCCGGCGCGGGTCCGGGGTGCCGTGCCCGCCGGACCGGCCCGGACCCGTCCGGACCAGCAGCCAGGCGTACTCCCCGTCACGGCCCCGGAACCGGGTCAGGGCGTACTCGCCCCGCAGCTTGGCGCCGTACAACCGGAACGTGGCGTGTCCGTCGGCCAGCGACCTGGCGAAGTCGACCGGCCGGCCGGCGCGGTCGTGGCTGAGCGGCTCGTACGTCCCCCGGTCCCAGACGATCACCGTCCCGCCCCCGTACTCGCCCCGCGGGATCACGCCCTCGAAGTACTCGTATTCCAGCGGGTGGTCCTCGGTGGGCACGGCCAGCCGTCTGTCCCCCGGATCGGCGGACGGGCCCCTCGGCACCGACCAGGACTTCAGCACGTCGCCCACCTGAAGCCGGACATCGAAGTGCAGCCGGCGGGCGTCGTGGATCTGCACCACGAACCGGGGCCCGCCCGCCGTGCGGGCCGCCGCGCCGGACGGCTCACGGGTCCGCCGGAAGTCCCGCTTGCCGCGGTACGTCCGCAGCCGGTCGTCGGTACCCACGTGCGTCTCCCTCCGTCCGGCCGTCCCGCGGCCCGGGTACCCTGCCCGGCCAGGCCGACGCACCGGGCGGACGGATCGGCCGGCGCCCCGCCGCCGGTCCGTCCGGCTCGGCGGCTGCCGGTGCACGGTGCGTCGCAGCGTGCCCGGGCCGGACCGGGACGCCTCGCGGCGGCACGTGCGGGAGCGGTGGCCGAGCGGCGGCTCAGAACTCCTCGTGGGTCCCGGGGTCCCCGCCCAGGCGCCGGTGCGCGCGGTCCGAGAGCGCGGACATCTGGGTGTCGTCCAGCTCGAAGCCGAACACGTCGAGGTTGTCGCGCTGCCGGCCCGGGTCGGCCGACTTCGGGATGGGCACCGCGCCCAGCTGGACGTGCCAGCGCAGCACCGCCCGGGCGGGCGTCACCCCGAGCGCTTCGGCGACCGACACCACGGCCGGGTCCGTGAGCAGCAGGCCCCCGTCCCGGCCGAGCGGGCTCCAGCTCTCGGTGACGATGCCCTTGCCCGCGTGGAACGCGCGCAGCTCGTCCTGCGGGAAGAGCGGATGCAGCTCGATCTGGTTGACGGACGGCAGCACGCCCGTCTTCTCCTCCAGCTGCCCGATGTGCTCGGGAGTGAAGTTGGAGACCCCGATGGATCGCACGAGACCGTCCTCGCGCAGCTTGATCATCGCCCGCCACGAGTCGACGTACTTGCCGACGCGGGGGAGCGGCCAGTGGATCAGGTACAGGTCCACGTACTCCACCCCCAGCCGCCGCCGGGACTCCTCGAAGGAGGCCAGGGTCTCCTCGTAGCCGTGGTGGCGGCCCGGGAGCTTCGTGGTCACCACGACCTCCTCCCGGGGCACGCCGCTGGACGCGATGCCCCGGCCGACGCCCGTCTCGTTCCGGTAGTTCGTCGCGGTGTCCACCAGGCGGTAACCGGCCGACAGCGCCTCGCGCACGGCCGGCTCGGCCTGCGCGTCGCTCATCGGCCAGGTGCCCAGACCGACGGCGGGCAGCGCCGTACCGTCGTTGAGCGTGTGCGTCGGAATACTGATCACGGTGGGACCTTTCCTCGGCTGTGTCCTGCTCCCAGCGTCATGGATAGGGTGAGCGGTGATCAACCTGACGGGCGGGACGGTGCCATGACGACGGACAGGGACACGGGACGGCGGGCACAGCCGGTGGCCGGGGTCGAGGTACGGCCGGTCGCCGGGCACATCGGTGCCGAGATCACCGGCGTCGACCTCTCCGACGGCCTCGACGAGGCGGTGGTCGCCCTGATCCGGGCGGCGGTGCTGCGCTGGAAGGTGGTGTTCTTCCGCGGGCAGCGCTTGGACCACGCCGGCCATGTCGCCTTCGCCCGCCGCTTCGGCGAGCCGGTCGTCCTCGGGCGGCGCGGCAGCGCCTCGCCGCCGGACCATCCGGCGGTGGAGACCACCGCCGACCGGCTGGAGCTGGGCGGCCGCTACGGCATGGAGCGCGAGGAGTGGCTGGAGCGCCGCCGGCACACCTTGCTGCGCGGCTGGCACTGCGACCACGGCACCCGGATCGACCCGCCCGCCGCGACGATCCTGCGGGCCGAGACCGTCCCGCCGTACGGCGGCGACACCACCTGGTCCAACCTGGCCGCCGCCTACGCCGGACTGTCCGCACCGGTGCGGGCATTCGTGGACGGACTGCGCGCCGAGCACCGGCTCGGCGTCGGCTACCAGTCCCGGCCGGGTGACGACGCCTATCTGCGTCATCTGCTGGACCATCAGGTGGCCTCCGTGCACCCGCTGGTGCGGGTCCACCCGGAGACGGGCGAGCGGGTGCTCTACGTCAACGGCTACTACGTCGAGCGGATCGTGGACGTCACCCGGCCGGAGAGCGCCGCGCTGCTCGAACTCCTGCTGGCCCAGGCGGTCCGGCCCGAGTACACGGTCCGCTTCCGCTGGGAGCCGGGCAGCGTGGCCTTCTGGGACAACCGGGCCACCATCCACCTCGCGCCGTCCGACAACGCCCACCTGGACTTCCCGCGCACCATGCACCGGGTCATGCTCGCCGGTGACGTGCCGGTGGGCGTGGACGGCAGGCCGTCCGAGCCGGTCACCGGCACCCGGGCGGGCCGCTGGTGAGTCAGACGGCGGCCGGCCGGCCGAGCGCCGGGCCCAGCAGGGCCGCCATGTCCGTGAGGATCTGCACGTAGTCCTCGTGCTCGAACGTGAACGGCAGCGCGAACGCCACCTCGTCGACCTCACGGAACGCGGCGTGCGCGTGCAGCCGTTCGGCGATCTCGGCCGAGCTGCCCACCAGGTCCGGCGCGAACAGCAGCCGCGCCGGACCCTGCGGGGAGGCGGTGCGGGGCAGCCGCTGTGCCGCGTACGCCGCGTACTTCGCGCGCTGCTCGGGCGTCGCGGAGTCGGTGGGGATCACCACCAGGCCCTGGGAGACCCGGGCCGCGTCGCGGTCGGGGTGATGGGCACGGAACTCACGGATGTGCGACAGCTGGATCTCGGCGAAGTCCCACGGCCCGGCGGGTTCCTCCGCCTTGACGACGCTGCTCGTCAGGAAGTTCATCCCGTGCTCGCCCGCCCAGCGCGCCGAGCGCAGGCTGGCCCCGCCGTACCAGAGGCGGCGGCCGAGCCCGGGGGAGTGCGGCTGCACGGTCGGTGAGAACACCTCGAAGCCCTCGGTCCCGGCGAAGCCGGTGGCGGGCTCGCCGCGGACGAAGTCCACGAGCCGGCGCACCCGTTCGTAGCCAAAGTCCTCGGTGTCCGCCGTGTCCGGGTACAGGGCGTCCTTCACCTGGTCGTAGTGGTTCGGCGGGCCCACGCTCACCCCCGGGTTGAGACGGCCGCCGGACAGGACGTCGACGGTCGCCAGGTCCTCGGCGAGCCGCAGCGGGTTCTCCCAGCCGAGCGGGATGACCGCGGTGCCGAGTTCGATGCGGCTGGTGCGCTGCGAGGCGGCGGCCAGCACGGCGACCGGGGAGGAGATGCCGTACTGCAGATGGCGGTGGCGCACCCAGGCGCTGTCGAAGCCCAGCCGCTCGCCCAGTTCGATGATCCCCAGCGTGGACTCGTGGCCCCGCCCCGGATCGGCCGCGTCGAACAGACCGATGGTGAGGAAGCCCAGCTTGCGCAGCGGACGGGGGGTGGGCGGCACGGGCTCCTCCGGCGGTCGTACGTCAGTTCTGTCCCGATTGTGGCAGGCGAACATTGCGGGCGTGTGATCGGTTCGCCCGCCCGCACCAGGTGGCCGACCCGGCCGCCGGACAGCCGCCCGCACGTCCCCGCGCCGCTCTGCCGATCACCGCGCCCGGTCCGCTCAGTTCACGTCGGCCGGTACCCGGGTGGCCTGGTGGTAGTACATGCGCAGACCCGTATCCCCCGGTCCCCTGCGCCAGATCGAACTGTGCCTGGTGCGGCGCTCGCCGAGCACGGTCTCGAACGTCAGGTGCACCAGGCCGGGCGCGAGCCGTACCCCGGATATCTCCCCGGGCTCGTAGCGCGGGCCGTCCGGCGAAGCGCCCGGAAGGTCCGGCAGTTCGGCGAGCGTCGACGCGTACGTCCAGCGCCGCCCGGATCCGCCGACCTCCACGAACTCCGGGTCGAGCAGCCGCGCGGCACGCTCCCGCGAGGCACGCACCCGCGGATCCATCAGTTGCAGCTCGCCGGCGATCGCCTGGCGGACCTCGTCGCTCGTGTCGTCCATGGCCGTATTCTCACCCGGCCTTCGAGGGTTAGGGGTGTCCCGCAGGCCCGCCGTGACCTGCGGATAGGGAAAACCCTCGAATGTCGAAGCCGTAGTGACATGGTCGGGTCACAACTGAAATCCTCCCCTCGCCCCCCGCGCGGATCCCCCATGGTCCTTTCGTGACCACGGTCCCGCACAGCTCAGCTCTCTCCGGACAGCACATCCCGTCTGCCCGGACTGTCACCGGCCGCGACCAGGCGGCCGCAGCAGGAGGAGTACGAGTGAGACCCCTTCCCCACAGACGGTCCACGGTCGGAGCCGCTCTGGTCTCCGCCGCCGCGTTCCTCGCCGTCGGCATGCAGTCCGTTCCGGTGTCCGCCCAGCCCGCCGCCCCACATCCCGGCGCCCTGCGCACGGGTGCCCTGGAGACCAAGCTCAGCGCGGCCCAGCGCACCGCACTGATCAAGGACGCCCAGGACAAGACCACCGAGACGGCCCGCACCCTCGGCCTCGGCGCCAAGGAGAAACTGGTCGTCAAGGATGTCGTCAAGGACAACGACGGCACCGTGCACACCCGTTACGAGCGCACCTACGCCGGCCTCCCCGTCCTCGGCGGCGACCTCGTCGTGCACACCCCGCCGGCCTCCCTGGCCGCCGGCACCCTGAGCACCACCTTCAACACCAAGCGCACCATCGCGGTCGCCTCCACCACGCCGGCCTTCGCCAAGTCCGCCGCCGAGACGAAGGCGCTCAAGGCCGCCCGCTCCCTCGACGCGCAGCAGCCCAGCACCGACAGCGCCCGCAAGGTGATCTGGGCCGGCAGCGGCACACCGAAGCTCGCCTGGGAGACGGTGATCGGCGGCCTCCAGGACGACGGCACGCCCAGCCGGCTGCACGTCATCACCGACGCCACGACCGGCCAGGAACTCAACCGGTACCAGGCGATCAAGACCGGCACCGGCAACACCCAGTACAGCGGCACCGTCTCGCTGAACACGACGCTGTCCGGTTCGTCGTACCAGCTGTACGACACCACCCGCGGCGGTCACAAGACCTACAGCCTCAACAACGGCACCTCCGGCACCGGCACCCTGATGACCGACGCCGACGACGTCTGGGGCACGGGGTCCGGCTCCAACACCCAGACCGCGGGCGCCGACGCCGCGTACGGCGCCCAGGAGACCTGGGACTTCTACAAGAACACCTTCGGCCGCAACGGCATCGAGAACAACGGCGTGGGCGCCTACTCCCGCGTCCACTACAGCTCCAACTACGTCAACGCCTTCTGGGACGACAGCTGTTTCTGCATGACCTACGGCGACGGTTCGGGCAACACCCACGCCCTGACCTCGCTGGACGTGGCGGGCCACGAGATGAGCCACGGCGTCACCTCGGCCACCGCGAACCTCACGTACTCCGGTGAGTCGGGCGGCCTGAACGAGGCGACCTCCGACATCTTCGGCACGGGCGTGGAGTTCTATGCCAACAACTCCACCGACGTCGGTGACTACCTCATCGGCGAGAAGATCAACATCAACGGCAACGGGACCCCGCTGCGCTACATGGACCAGCCCAGCAAGGACGGCGGGTCCAAGGACAGCTGGTACTCGGGCATCGGCAGCCTGGACGTGCACTACTCCTCGGGCCCGGCCAACCACATGTTCTACCTGCTGTCCGAGGGCAGCGGCACCAAGACCATCAACGGCGTCACGTACAACAGCCCGACCTCCGACGGCGTCGCCGTCACCGGCATCGGCCGGGCCGCGGCCCTGCAGATCTGGTACAAGGCGCTGACCACGTACATGACGTCAAGCACCAACTACGCGGGGGCCCGCACCGCCGCCCTCAACGCGGCCGGCGCCCTCTACGGCACCAACTCCGCCCAGTACGCCGGGGTGGGCAACGCCTTCGCCGGCATCGGCGTGGGCAGCCACATCACTCCGCCCGCGAACGGCGTCTCGGTGACCAACCCGGGCAGCCAGTCGTCCACCGTGGGCACCGCCGTGAACCTGCAGATATCGGCGAGCAGCACCAACGGCGGAGCCCTCACGTACTCGGCGACCGGGCTGCCGGCCGGCCTGTCGATCAACGGCTCGACCGGCCTGATCTCCGGCACGCCCACGACGGCGGGCAGCAACAGCACCACCGTCACGGTCAAGGACTCCACGGGCGCCACCGGTACGGCCTCCTTCACCTGGACGGTGAACTCCACCGGCGGCGGCACCTGCACCTCGGCGCAGCTGCTCGGCAACCCCGGCTTCGAGTCCGGCAGCACCACCTGGACCTCGACCACCGGCGTGATCACCAACGACACCGGGGAAGCCGCGCGCACCGGTTCGTACAAGGCGTGGCTGGACGGCTACGGCACCACCCACACCGACACCCTGTCCCAGTCGGTGACCATCCCGGCCGGCTGCAAGGCGTCGTTCACCTTCTACCTGCACGTCGACACCGCGGAGACCGGCAGCACGCAGTACGACAAGCTGACGGTGACGGCCGGTTCGACCACCCTGGCGACGTACTCGAACGTCAACGCCGCCTCCGGCTACAGCCAGAAGACCTTCGACCTGTCCTCCTTCGCGGGCTCGACGGTCACCCTGAAGTTCTCCGGAGTGGAGGACTCCTCCCTCCAGACCAGCTTCGTGGTGGACGACACCGCCGTCACGACCAGCTGACGCACCGCGCACCGCACAGGGCGTCCCGCACGCGGAACCACTCCGCGTGCGGGACGCCCGTCGCGTCAACTGAGCGGGTCCAGCGTGAGGTACGCCTCCTGCGGGTCGCCGTCGTGCACCAGCGACTCCTGGTTGCCGACGTCGTCGAAGGCGAACGCGTACGCCTTGCCGTCGGCCATCTGCCCGTGGATGACACGGGCGTAGTGGTTGGTCACCGCGTCCTGGTAGAAGCCCGCCGGATTGTTGTCCGGCTGGTTCGCGCTGGTCAGCAGCGTGGAGCGGTTGAACCCGGCGCAGAGCGTGCGGGAGATCGGCCCGCGCACCGCGTCGTTGGGCGCGTCCAGCAGCTTGTGGCAGCCGAACACGCTGTCCGCGTCCGGTTTCTGGAAGCTCGTCACCACCGCGCCCGAGCCGTCGGTGAAGTTCATGACACCGCCCGAGACCCGGCCGTAGAACTTGGTGTTCGGCTGGTCGCCGAAGGGCGTGACCGTGAGCGTCTGCGTGGTGTACCTGTCCCAGACCCGGTTCACGTAGTCGTCCATGGCGGACGCCGGGAGCGCACCGGTCTCCAGGCCGTGCCCGGGCGAGAGCGCCCGCAGCACCGTGCCGTCGGAGCGGGTCTGGATCAGGCCGCCCCAGCCGCCCGACTGCGCACGCAGCGCGCTGAACGCCGCGCCGTAGCCGCCCGGTTTGAGGTGTCCGGTGGTGCCCGTGCTCCCGTCCGCCCGCCGCACGCCGACCGCGTACGGCACGGAGAACATGTCGACCTGGGTGCTGTTCAGCCACAGCCCCGCGTCGTTGAGCGTGTACTCGGACCAGTTGAAGAGGATGTCCCGGTTGGGGTCGCTGGGATTCTGCACCGCAGGCTGCACCAACCCGCCGGTGGCCAGCTTGAACACCAGCTTCTGGCCGTAGGAGAAGTAGATCCGGCCGGAGAACTTGGGGATCCGGATCGTCTTCGACTGTCCCGCGGCGGGGCCGGGGATGGCCGCGTCGGGGGCCGGAGTGGGCGGGTTGCCGCCCGCGGGCCAGGCGTGGAACGTGCCGTTCGCGTCGGCCCAGCCCTGCTGCCCCGTGGACAGCTGGGTGCCGAGGTCGTAGAGGTACACCGGGTCGCCGCGGCCGGAGTTGTTGGTCACCGTCAGGGCGATCGTGTCCGGCACCGCGGCGTCGGCCGGGTCGGGTGCGCCGAGTGCGAGCAGCGCGCCGACCAGGGCGGTCGCGGCCGTCAGGGGCAGCGCGCGGCGTGTGAGTCGTACGAGCACTCTCCACCTCCGTGTGGGGGTCGGGGCCGTACGGACCGTGGTCCGTACCTGTCTGAGAGCGCTCTCAGCGTTGCGTCAAGGCGCGTGCATGTCAATGTGATGGACGGAGTCCGTGGGGTGCCCGTGGCGGCACGGGCACCCCACGGCGCGGTGTCAGAAGGTGCGCTCCAGCAGGTCGAGCAGCGCGGTCCAGTGCCGCTCGTACGCCTCCTGGTCGTAGGCCGGGGTGTCGGCCTGCGTGTATCCGTGGTGGGCGCCCTCGTAGACCTCGCACCGGTGCCGCACGCCCGCGGCGGTGAGGGCTTCCTCCAGCCGCTGGATCTGCTCCGGCGGCAGGGAGGCGTCCTGGTCGGCGTGGCCGAAGTACACCTCGGCGGTGACGCGTCCGGCGACCAGGTGCGGGCTGTCCGGCTCCTCGGTGGCGAGCTGCCCGCCGTGGAACCCGGCGACGGCGGCGACCCGGTCCGGACAGGTGCCCGCGGTGAGCAGCGCCAGCCGGGCGCCCATGCAGTAGCCGGTCGTCGCGACCGGACCGTCGGCCACCAGCGGGCTGTCGGCGAGGAAGCGCAGATAGGCGCCCGCGTCACGCATCGCGAATTCGGGCGTCAGCGCCTTCATGACCGGCATGATCTGCTGCCAGGTGTTCGGGTTGGCGGCCGGGTCGATGAACTCGGGCAGGTCGAACACGGGCACCCGCCCGTTGCGGTAGAACACATTGGGCAGCAGGACCGTGTAGCCGGCCTCGGCCAGCCGGTCGGCCATCGACCGCAGATGCGGGCGCAGCCCGAACGCGTCCTGGTAGAACAGGACGGCCGGACGGGGACGCTCGTCACCGGGATGGACGAGGTAGGCGTCGGCGACACCGTCCTCGGTCGGGATGTCCACGGTGGCTCCCTGTACGGCGGTCATGGCGTGGTGCCTCTCTGCGGAGGGAGCGTCGGGGAACAGGCGTGCCCTCGACGGTCGGTGGATGGGTCATGCTGTCACGCAGGATCCCGGCCCGCGCACCGGGACTTGCCTCCCACGGCCGGCCTCAGACGAAGCGGGCCGGGTCGCCCGCTCCGAGCCGTACGATCTCGGCCTCGCCGCCGGAGAAGTCGACGACGGTGGTCGGCTCGGTACCGCAGTCCCCGGAGTCGACCACCGCGTCCACCACGTGATCGAGGCGGTCCTTGATCTCCCAGCCCTGCGTCAGCGGCTCCTCCTCGTCGGGCAGCAACAGGGTGCTGGACAGCAGCGGTTCGCCCAGCTCGGCCAGCAGCGCCTGGGTGACCACATGGTCCGGGATGCGCACGCCGACGGTCTTCTTCTTCGGGTGCAGCAGCTTGCGCGGCACCTCCCTGGTCGCCGGGAGGATGAACGTGTAGCTGCCCGGCGTCGACGCCTTGACGGCGCGGAACACGTCGTTGTCCACGCGTACGAACTGACCGAGCTGCGCGAAGTCCCGGCACATCAGGGTGAAGTGGTGCCGGTCGTCGAGGTGCCGGATCGACCGGATCCGCTCCATGCCGTCACGGCTGCCGAGCCGGCATCCCAGGGCATAGCAGGAGTCGGTCGGGTACGCGATGAGGGCCTCGGAGCGCACGGCATCGGCGATCTGCGCGATGCTGCGCGGCTGCGGGTTCTCGGGGTGCACATCGAAATACTTCGCCATCCGCCGAGCCTATGCCGTCCGGGAGACGGACGCCGCACGCGTGCGGCACGCCGCGACCGGCCGCCCCGTGCGGCGCCCGCGGCCCGGCCGGCCCCAGGCGGCCCGAATCCGCCGGCATGAACCCGGCCTTTCGGGGAAGCCGACGAGCCAGCCGGCCGGTGCTCTTCCCCCGGGCCCGAGCCGGCCGTCACCGCCGGCGACCCGTCCCCCGGGGCCGCCGGCGGTGACCTGCGCCCTCGTGCCGGTGCGGCCGTGTCCCGGCCGCCGCCGGGCGAAACCCGGGCCGCGCGTCCGGTAGCGTCCCTCTCCACACACCTAGGGCAACCGGATGAACGAGGAGAAGCGCGAGATGGCCGGCCTGGTGGACAAGGGCCCCCGCACCCGGATACCGCGCGCCGCGGACACCGCATGGGCCGAGGAACTCCTCGACCACCTGCGGCCCGGCGCACGCGAGCTGCGCAGGGTGGTCGACTGGCTCGCCCGGGCCGTGGACGGCGCCGTGTGCGTGCGGGACGACACGGGAGCCGTACTCGAAGGCGCCCCGGTGCCGCTGGCCGACACGCTGGTCACGGACGTGGTGACCGGGCGGATCTCATCGGCCGCGGTGGAGGACGACGGGCGGTACGTCCGCCTGGTCGCGGTGCGCCACTACGGACCGTTCCAGGCGTCGACGGGCGTGCTGGCCGTCGCCCGGGCCGCCCCGTTCGACCGGCGGGCGGCGGAGATCGTGACCCGCACCGCCCCGGTCGTCGAACTCCTGCTGCGCGAAGGCGAACTGACGGCCGCCGGGCAGCGCCTGAGACGGGCCACCGCCGACCTGCGGCTGGCGATCCTGCAACTGCTGATGGTGGAGGACACCATCGCGGCCCGCCGGGTCGCCGCGGGCCTGTGGCCCGGCCTGCTCGACACCGACACCGCCAGCGTGTACGTCGTCGAAGGGGCCGCCGAGAAGCGGGACAGACTCATCGACGAGTGCATCGAGGCGACCGGTGGCCGGGCTCTCGTCGTGCGCTGTCCCGCGATGGACCGGCACATCATCGTCGTCAGCCCCACCGCGGCGGCGGGGGAGCGGCTGCGCTCGCTCGTCGACAGCCGCCCCGGGATCTATCTCGGCGGCAGCGTCCGGCAGAGCCTCGCCCGCACCTCGCTCGCCTACGGCCAGGCCATCAGCGCCCTCGCCGTCGCCCACTTCCGCCCCGACCAGACGGCCGTCTACGCGGAGCGCACCCATCCGCAGACGCTGATGGACCTCACCGCCCTGCGTGCCTGGTCCACCGACGTGCTCCGGCCGCTCGACACCCTGCCCCACCACACCAGGGCCGAACTGTTCGCCACCACCCGACTGGGACTGGAGTACACCGCGGTCAACGCGGCGAAGGTGCTCGGCGTCAGCCGCAACACCGTCCGGGCCCGCATGGACCGCGTCGAGGCGCTGCTGCGCACCGACTTCTCCGACCTCGCGGTCCGCGCCACCGTCCACCTCGCGCTGAACACCCAGGCGGGCTGTGCCGCACCCGGCACCCACGGTCCGGCCGCCGAGCCGGCCGCCGTCCGGCTCGGCGGCCTGCTCGCCGGGACCGCGATCCGCGCCTGGGCCCACGACCTCCTCGGCCGCCTGGTCCACGACGGACGCGACCTGCGCGGCACGCTGCGTGCCTGGATCGCCGCCGGCGGGAACGCGGAGCGGGCCGCCCAGGACCTCGGGGTCCACGCCCAGACCGTCCGCGAGCACGTCCGCAGCGCGGAACCCGTCCTGGAACGCCAGCTCCTCGCCGCGGGCAGCGATCTCTACGAGGTCGTGCTGGCCCACCTGGTCGTCGGTGATCTCGCCGAGCCCGTGCTGCGCCGTACGTAGCAGGGGTATGAACCGGGCCAAACGGACTTGACTGTGCACAGGTGAGTCCTCGCGGCGCGTCGGCGGGCACCGGCGCGATACCCCCACGGCCCGCTCCGCGCATAGGTTCAACAGTCGGTGGGGGCACGACCGGTACGGGGGTCCGGTCGCGCCCCCACGTCGCGCTCCGGGCGCGGCCCCGCCGCGGCGCAGCGGAGCTTGATGAACGCCCACGACACCGGACACTCCCGCGCCGACGGAGCGCCGCCACGGGCACGAACCGGGCCGGCGCGGCCCGGCAGGCGCAGGCCGCCGGGGTGGCGGTGCGGGCAGGGGGCAGGCGGCCGGGTGGCGGTGCGGGCGTCCGCTTTCGGGTGACCCGGACAGCCGGTCGCCGGGGCGCCGGGCGGCGTGTGTCCGACGATCGCATCGGCCGGGCGGGCCGGCCCGCGTCTCCGTCCGCCGGGAGTACACCGTGCACATCCTGCTCGTGGCCAGCGCCTTCAACAGCCTCACCCAACGTGTCCACGCCGAACTCCGCGACCGCGGGCACACCACCGCGGTGGAACTCGCCGTTCCCGGCCACCGGCTGGCCGAGGCGGTCCGGCGGCACGACCCCCGGCTGGTCGTCGCACCGATGCTGACGACGGCGATCCCCCGTGAGGTGTGGACGGCGTGGCCCTGTCTCGTCGTGCATCCCGGCCCCCCGGGGGACCGCGGGCCGTCCGCGCTGGACTGGGCGATCCAGGAAGGCGCCGAGGACTGGGGAGTCACGGTCCTCCAGGCGGAGGAGGAGATGGACGCCGGTGCCGTATGGGCGTCGGTGCGCTGCCCCGTGCCCCCGGTGGGCAAGAGCGACCTGTACCGGGGCGAGGTCGCCGACGCCGCGCTGGCCGCCGTCGTCCTCGCCGTCGAGCGCTTCGCGTCGGGCTCGTACACGCCGGAACCGCAGCGGGCCTGGCGGGCCCGTCCCTACCTCGACCAGAGCGTCCGGCGGATCGACTGGAGCGCGGACCCCACCCGGACGGTCGTCCGCAAGCTGCGCGCCGCGGACTCCCGGCCCGGCGTGCTGGACGTCCTGTACGGCGAGGAGTGGTACCTGCACGGTGGCCACCCCGAACACCGCCTGCACGGCGCCCCGGGGGCCCTGCTGGCCACCCGGGCCGGCGCGGTCTGCCGGGCCACGGCCGACGGCGCGGTGTGGATCCCGGAACTGCGCCCCAGACGGCTGCCCGGCCAGGCGCCCGCGGTCAAGCTGCCGGCCGTGACGGCCCTCGGGGACCGGCTGCCCGGCCTGCCCGAGTTCGCGCCCGCACCGACGGCGGACGCGAGCCGCCGCGGCTGGACCGACCTCGGCTATCGGGAGGAGGGTGACGTCGGCTTCCTGGAGTTCGCCTTTCCCGGCGGTGCCATGAGCACCGCGCAGTGCCGGCGCCTGCTCGCCGCCTACCGCGAGGCGTGCGCCCGCCCCACCGGCGTGCTGGTGCTGGGCGGCCGGCGCGACTTCTTCTCCAACGGCATCCACCTCGGCGTCATCGAGGCCGCCGCGGACCCCGCCGCCGAGTCCTGGGCGAACATCAACGCCATCGACGACCTGGTGGAGGCCGTCCTGACGACCACCGACCGGCTGGTGGTCTGCGCCCTCGGCGGCAACGCAGCGGCCGGCGGGGTGATGCTCGCCCTGGCCGCCGACGAGGTGTGGTGCCGGTCCGGGACCGTGCTGAACCCGCACTACCGGCTCATGGGTCTGTACGGATCGGAGTACTGGACGTACTCGCTGCCCCGCCGGGTGGGAGCGGCGGCGGCCGAGCGGCTGATGCGGGAGGCCCTGCCGGTGAGCGCCGCGGGCGCC
The DNA here is from genome assembly GCF_042896695.1 of Streptomyces sp. NPDC001270. Lineage (NCBI taxonomy): Bacteria > Bacillati > Actinomycetota > Actinomycetes > Kitasatosporales > Streptomycetaceae > Streptomyces > Streptomyces sp. NPDC001270. Next base: position 31,674 of record NZ_JBIAXM010000023.1, read on the forward strand.
CTGCGGACGGGCCTGGCCGACCGGGTGATCGAGTGCGCGCCCGGGGACTTCCCCGCGCAGGTGGCCCGGCTGGCGGCCCGGCTGGCGGCGGTGCCGGGGACGCCGTCCCGGATCGCGGCCAAGAAGGCCGAACTGGACCGCCAGGAGGCGGTCGAACCGCTGTCCGCGTTCCGGGACCGGGAGCTGGCCCGGATGCGCCGCACCTTCGACGACCCGGACGCCCCGTACCACGCGCTGCGCCGGGCCTTCGTACGCAAGCAGCGCCCGGCCGGCACGCCGCCGCACCTCACCCGCGCCGCGGGCGCGCGCGTGGCCGCCGAACCCGGCGGCCGGTCCGCGCCCCGTGTCACTGGAACGGACCAGGCAGACCTCTCACCGTCCCCGGACGCCTGATACGAAGAAACACGAAAAGCAGTTGGAATGTCTGCTTTTGTTCCCTACCTCCCCGAGGAGGCGGTCGCATGACTCCGGCCACGCCCAGCAGTGCCGAGACGACGGACGCCGGCGGCACCCCCGCCGGCGAGACGCCCACGATCCACATCCTCTGGATCAACGCCGGGCTGAGCTGCGACGGCGACTCGGTCGCGCTGACCGCCGCCATGCAGCCGAGCATCGAACAGATCGCGCTCGGCGTGCTGCCGGGGCTGCCGAAGATCGAGGTCCACTGGCCGCTCATCGACTTCGAGTGCGGTCCGGTCGGCGGCGCCGACACGTTCATCGAGTGGTTCTTCAAGGGGGAGCGGGGCGAGATCGACCCGTTCGTGCTGGTGGTGGAGGGATCCGTACCGAACGAGGCGATCAAGCCCGAGGGCTACTGGTGCGGCTTCGGCGACAACCCGGAGACCGGCCAGCCGATCACCACGAGCGAGTGGATCGACCGGCTCGCGCCCAAGGCCCTCGCCGTCGTCGCCATCGGCACCTGCGCCACCTACGGCGGCATCCACGCCATGGCGGGCAACCCGACCGGCGCGATGGGCGTGCCCGACTACCTCGGCTGGGACTGGAAGTCCAAGGCGGGCATCCCCATCGTGTGCGTCCCGGGCTGTCCCATCCAGCCCGACAACTTCGCCGAGACGCTCACCTACCTGCTCTACCAGGCGGCGGGTTCCGCCCCGATGATCCCCCTGGACGACAAGCTCCGCCCGGCCTGGCTGTTCGGCGCCACCGTGCACGAGGGCTGCGACCGGGCCGGCTACTACGAGCAGGGCGACTTCGCCGACACGTACGACTCGCCCAAGTGCCTGGTCAAGATCGGCTGCTGGGGCCCCGTGGTGAAGTGCAACGTGCCCAAGCGCGGCTGGATGAACGGTATCGGCGGCTGCCCGAACGTCGGCGGCATCTGCATCGCCTGCACCATGCCCGGCTTCCCCGACAAGTTCATGCCGTTCATGGACCAGCCCCCCGGCGCGACGCTGTCCACCAAGGCCAGCGGCGCCTACGGCGCGGTGATCCGCCGGCTCCGCTCGGTCACCCAGCACACCGTCGACCAGGAGCCCAAGTGGCGCCACACCGGCGGCAAGCTCACCACCGGATACCGGCCGCCGTGGTGACCACCGTGAGCAGCTCCGCCCCGTCCCGCACCCCCTCCCGTCCGCACCCCCCGCACCTCCCGCTCGCAGAAGGGCACGACTGACACCATGGCACCGACGAGCAAAGCGGCCCGCGACGGCAGCGGCCTGATCGAGATGTCCTGGGATCCGATCACCCGGATCGTGGGCAGCCTGGGCATCCACACGAAGATCGACTTCAAGCAGAAGCGGGTCGCCGAGTGCTACAGCACCTCGTCGGTCTTCCGCGGCTACAGCGTGTTCATGCGCGGCAAGGACCCGCGCGACGCGCACTTCATCACCAGCCGCATCTGCGGCATCTGCGGCGACAACCACGCCACGTGCTCGGTGTACACGCAGAACATGGCCTACGGGGTCAAGCCCCCGCACCTCGGCGAATGGATCATCAACCTCGGCGAGGCCGCGGAGTACATGTTCGACCACAACATCTTCCAGGAGAACCTGGTCGGGGTCGACTACTGCGAGAAGATGGTCAAGGAGACCAACCCCGGCGTCCTCGACCTCGCCGAACGCACCGAGGCACCGCACGCCGCGGACCACGGCTACCGCACCATCGCCGACATCATGCGCTCCCTGAACCCCATGGAGGGCGACTTCTACCGCGAGGCGCTCCAGGTCAGCCGCTACACCCGGGAGATGTTCTGCCTGATGGAGGGCCGCCACGTGCACCCCTCCACGCTCTACCCGGGCGGCGTCGGCACCAACGCCTCCGTCCAGCTCTTCACGGACTACCTCAGCCGTCTGATGCGGTACGTGGAGTTCATGAAGCGCGTCGTCCCGCTCCACGACGACCTGTTCGACTTCTTCTACGAGGCCCTGCCCGGCTACGAGGAAGTCGGCCGGCGGCGCGTCCTGCTCGGCTGCTGGGGAGCGCTCAACGACCCCGATCACTGCGACTTCACCTACGCCAACATGACGGACTGGGGACGGCACATGTTCGTCTCCCCGGGCATCATCGTCGACGGCAAGCTCGTCACCACCGACCTCACCGAGATCAACCTCGGCATCCGCATCCTGCTGGGCAGCTCCTACTACGAGGACTGGGCGGGCCGGGAGCAGTTCGTCACCCACGACCCGCTGGGCAACCCGGTCGACCCGCGCCACCCCTGGAACCAGCACACCATCCCCGCCCCGCAGAAGCGGAACTTCGAGGACAAGTACAGCTGGGTGATGTCGCCCCGCTGGTTCGACGGCAAGGACCACCTTGCCCTGGACACCGGCGGCGGCCCCCTCGCCCGGCTCTGGTCCACCGCCCTGGCCGGCCTGGTCGACACCGGCGGGGTGAAGTCCACCGGGCACAGCGTCGTCATCAACCTGCCGCGCACCATGACCCGGCCCGAGACCACCTTCGAGTGGAAGATCCCGAAGTGGAGCAACGCCCTGGAACGCAACCGGGCGCGCAGCTACTTCCAGGCGTACACCGCCGCCCTCGCGCTGCACTTCGCCGAGAAGGGCCTCGAAGAGGTCCGCGCCGGACGCACCCAGACCTGGGAGAAGTTCGAGGTGCCGGACGAGAGCATCGGTGTCGGATTCACCGAGGCCGTCCGCGGAGTCCTCTCCCACCACATGGTGATCCGCGACGGCAAGATCGCCAACTACCATCCGTACCCGCCCACCCCGTGGAACGCCAGCGTCCGGGATCCCTACGGCACGCCGGGCCCCTACGAGGACGCCGTGCAGAACACCCCCATCTTCGAGGAGAACCCGCCGGACAGCTTCAAGGGCATCGACATCATGCGCACCGTGCGCAGCTTCGACCCCTGTCTGCCGTGCGGTGTCCACATGTACGTCGGCGACGGCCGGACCGTGGAGAAGATGCACGTACCCACCGGCCTGAGCGGACTCGGCGGATGACCGCCACCGCCACTCCGGCGCACGCGGAACGGGCCGGCCGGCGCATCGAGGAGGTGCTCGACCGGCTCTCCGCCACCGGGGACCCGGCCGCCGTCGCGGCGGCCGAGGAACTGGTGCGCTCCCTCATGGAGTTCTACGGCGCGGGCCTCGCCCGGATCCTGGAACTGCTCTCCGCCCCCGAGGACCGTCCCCGCGCCGAGGCCCTGTACGGCGACGGACTCGTCGCGAGCCTGCTGCTCCTGCACGACCTGCACCCCGAGGACCTGAACGCCCGCATCGGCCGCGCCCTCGACAGCATCGACGGCGCCGGCCCCGACGCGCTCGAAGTCCTCGGTCTCGACGAGGCGACCGGAACGCTGCGGCTGCGCGCCGCGTCCGGCGGGGGCGGGGGCTGCGGCTGCGCCGCGGGCGCCCCGGACCTGCGACAGGCCGCCGAGGACGTGCTCTCCTGCTTCGCGCCCGAGGTCACGGCCGTCGAGGTGCGGCCGAGCGCCGGCGAGCCCGCGCTCCTGCAGATCGGCACCCGCCCCGGGACCGGTGCATGAGCGCGACCCCGGACCTGCCGACCCGCACCGGCCGCGGCCTGCGCCGGTTCCTGACCGAACGCCAGCCGCAGCCGGAACGCTGCGGACTGTGCGCGACCCCCGTGGCGGACACGGACCACCGCCACCTCGTCGACACCGAGCGGCGGGCCCTGGTCTGCGCCTGCGTGTCCTGCTACCTGCTGATGGAGCGGCCCGGCGCGGGCGGCGGCCGCTTCCGCGCGGTCCCGGCCCGCTTCCTCACCGACCCGGACCACCGTCTCGACGACCGTGCCTGGGACACCCTGCGCATCCCGGTCGGCGTCGCCTTCTTCTTCCGCAACGCCGCCCTGGACCGGCTCGTCGCCCTCTACCCGAGCCCGGCCGGAGCCACCGAGAGCGAACTCGAACCGGCGGCCTGGATGGCGGTGCTCGGCGAGAGCACCCTGGCCGGCCTGCTCGAACCCGACGTGGAGGCACTGCTGGTGCGCCGCACCGACGACGGCTGCGGCTGCTACCTGGTGCCGATCGACATCTGCTACGAACTCGTCGGCCGCATGCGGCTCCTGTGGCAGGGCTTCGACGGCGGGGCCGAGGCCCGGGCCGCCCTGGACGCCTTCTTCGCGCACGTCGAGGACCGGGCCCGGCCCGTCGGCACGCAGGAGGGCCCATGAGCCGGCTCTCCTTCGCCTGCACCGGAGTGCGCGCCGACCGCTACGCGGCCGGCCCCACCCTGGTGTTCCGGCTGCGGATCACCACCCCCGACGACGAACCCGTGCACGCCCTGGCGCTGCGCTGCCAGATCCGTGTCGAACCCGCCCGGCGCGGCTACGACCGCGCCGAGACCGACGGACTCGTGGACCTGTTCGGCGAGCCCTCCCGCTGGGGCAGCACCCTCCAGCCGGTGCAGTTCGCCCAGGTCCCGCTGGTGGTCCCCGGCTTCACCCGGGAGACCGAGACGGACCTGGTCGTGCCCTGCACCTACGACATGGACATCGCCGCCACCCGCTATCTCGACGCGCTCGACGGCGGTGACGTACCCCTGCTGATGCTGTTCTCCGGAACAGCGTTCACCGGCGCCCGCGGCTTTCGCGTCGAACCCGTCCCGTGGGACCGGGAGGCCACCTTCCGGATGCCGGTCGCCACCTGGCGCGAGATGGTCGAACAGCACTTCCCCGGCTGCGGCTGGATCCGGCTGCCCCGCGACACCATGGACGCCCTGCTGGCGTTCCGCTCGGGCCGGGCGCTGCCCTCGTGGGAGGCGACCGTACAGGCCCTGCTCGCGCGGGCGCAGGGCGCGCCCGCACCAGGACCCGTCCTCACCCGCACGACCGGAAGGACCGCTCCGTGAGCGTGACCGGGTTCGCCCCCGAGACCGAGGCGCGTCTCGCCGTCGCCCGGAAAGTGGCCGACGCCGTCCTCTTCGAGGGCTATGTGCTCTACCCCTACCGGGCCTCGGCCGCGAAGAACCGGCTGCGCTGGCAGTTCGGCGTGCTGGTGCCGCCCGGCTGGGGCGCCGAGTGCGAGGAGCACTCCTTCCAGCACACCGAGTGCCTGCTGGAACCCAAGGCGGGCGCCGCGCTCGCCGTCGAACTGCGGTTCCTGCGCGCCCGCCGCCGCACCGTCCAGCAGGCGGTCGCGGACGGCAGGTTCGAGACCGTCCCCGAACTCCGCCTCGCGGACCGGGTGCTGGTCCCCTGGGACGAAGGGGTGGAGGAGCGCGTCACGGCCCTCGTACCGGTCGCCGACCTCCTCGCCGGAGACGTCACCGTCGACATCGACCGGCCCGCAGGCACCGACCACGAGACCGCCCTCGACGCCGACGGCCGTCCGGCGGGCCGCACCGTCCACCGGTACGAGCCGCTGACCGGCCGGCTGCGGCTGACGGCAGCCGAACTCGACGGCCCCTACCGGGTGCTGCGACTGACCGCGGTCGCCGAGAACACCAGCGACTGGACCCCGCCCGCCGGGCACGCCGCCGACCGGGACGCGGCCCTGCCGCGCTCCCTGGTGGCCGCCCACCTCCTGCTGGCCGTGGACCGCGGCTCGTTCCTGTCGATGACCGACCCGCCGCAGTGGGCGAAGGGCGCGGTCGCCGCCTGCCGCAATCTGCACACCTGGCCGGTCCTGGCCGCCGAGCCCGGCCGCACGGACGTGGTGCTGTCCTCGCCGATCATCCTGGAGGACCACCCGGCCATCGCCCCCGAGAGCCCCGGCGCCCTGTACGACGCGACCGAGATCGACGAGATCCTCGCGCTGCGCACCGCCGCCCTCACCGACGAGGAGAAACGCGAGGCGCGGGGCACCGACGAGCGGGCCGCCGCCGTGATCGACCTGGCCGACTCGCTCCCGCCCGAGGTGCTGGAACGCCTGCACGGCGCGGTCCGCGGCCTGCGCGAGGCGACCCGGCCGCACACCGGGCCCGGCTTCCCCGACGAACACGGCGTGCCGCGGCCGGACACCCCGTGGTGGGACCCGGCCGCCGACGCCGGTTTTGACCCCGGCCACGACAGCGTCCTTCTCGACGGCCGGCCGGTGCGCGCGGGCAGCCGCCTCGTGCTGCGCCCCGGCGCGCGCCGCACCGACGCCCAGGACCTGTTCCTGCGCGGCACCGGTGCCACGGCCGAGGCCGTGCTGCACGACGTGGACGGCGTGGTGCACGTGGCGGTCACCGTGGACGGCGACCCGGGCGCCGACCTGCGCCGCGAACAGGGCCGCTTCCTGTACTTCCAGCCCGACGAACTCGCCTGGCCGCAGGACGGCGGCGGATGAGCGCGCCCACCGCGGACGGCCGGGTCCTCGTCGCCGGCATCGGGAACGTCTTCCTCCGCGACGACGCCTTCGGCGTGGAGACCGCCCGAGCCCTGGCCGGCCGCCCGCTGCCCGGCCACGTCGAGGTCGTGGACGTCGGGGTGCGCGGCGTGCACCTCGCCTACCAACTCCTCGACGGCTACGACACCCTGATCCTGGTGGACGCCACCGCACGCGGCGGATCCCCGGGCACCCTCTACGTCATCGAGCACGAGGACGCCGGCCGCGCCGAGGCGGCGGGCGTCCCGCTCGACGGCCACCGCATGACCCCGGACGCTGTGCTCGCCCTGCTCGGCACCCTCTGCGCCGGCACCGGCACCGCACCCCCGCGCCGCACCCTCGTCGTGGGGTGCGAACCGGCCTCGGTGGACGAGGGGATGGGGCTGAGCGCCCCCGTCTCCGCGGCGGTGCCGCAGGCCGTCCGGCTCGTCGAGGGCCTGCTGGCCGCGTCCCCGGCACCCGAACCGTGTCCACCGGCCGACGCTGTGAAATGAACGGCCGAAGCCGCGAAGCGAAGTGAGGAGAGACCCCATGAAGAAGATCGTCGTCGGTGCACTGGCCGCCGCGGTCGCCACGGTCGTCGTGCAGTCCCTGCCCGACCTCCGGCGCTATCTGAGGATCCGCAGCATGTGAGCCCCGTCCCGCGCTGCACCCCGCCTCGGCGGGGCGCTGCGGCAAACGACGTACGTGGCCCGGCCACGGCGGCGTGCCGGGCCGGCGGCCCGGCACCCCGCACCTCTAATGGGAGACGGCCGTCCGCTCACGAACGGCCCGCTCCGTGTGCACGTACGGCCCGTCGGGACGGAGGCAGATGCACGAGATGTCCATCGCGCTGGCGGTGATCGAGCAGGTGGCGGAGGCGGCCGAACGGGCCGGTGACGTCACCGCGGTGCGCTCGGTGCGGCTCCAGGTGGGCGAACTGGCCGGCGTCGTACCCGACGCCCTGGCCTTCTCCTTCGAACTGGCCTGCGCCGGAACCCTGCTGGAGGGCGCCGAACTGGTCACCGAACCCGTGCCCGGGCGGGCCCGCTGCGCGCCCTGCGGCCACGAATGGGCGGTCGGCATGCCGCCCCGGCTGAGCTGCCCGCGGTGCCGGGGCGCCAGCACCGACCTGCTGTCCGGCCGCGAACTGCGCATCACCGGGGTGCGCTGGGAGGACGGGACGACGACGGCACCCCCTTGTGAACCGAGCGTCGAGGAGCGCTGAACATGTGCCGTGCGGTGGATCTCCAACAGTCCGTGCTCGCCCGCAACGACGAGTCCGCGCAGGCCCTGCGCGCGCGCCTCGCGGCCCACGGCACCACGGTCGTCAACCTGCTCTCCAGCCCGGGCAGCGGCAAGACCGCCCTGCTGGAGCACGAACTGACCCTGGCCCGTGAGCGGTCCGTGCCGGCCGCCGCGCTCACCGCCGACCTCGCCACCGAGAACGACGCGGCCCGGCTCAAGCGTTCCGGGGTCCCGGTCAGACAGATCCTCACCGACGGGCTGTGCCATCTGGAGGCCGGGATGCTCGCCCGGCACATCGAGGACTGGCTGCCGGAGCCGACGCGGCTGCTGTTCGTGGAGAACGTCGGCAACCTCGTCTGCCCGGCCTCCTACGACCTCGGCGAGAGTCTGCGGGTGGTCCTGGCCTCTGTGACGGAGGGCGAGGACAAGCCGCTGAAGTACCCCACCGCCTTCGGCCTCGCCCACCTGGTGGTCGTCACCAAGACCGACATCGCCCAGGCCGTGGGCTTCGACGAGGAGGCGTTCCGCGCCCACGTCGAGCAGGTCAACCCGGGCGTCGAGGTGGTGCTGACGTCGGTGCGCGGACAGCAGGGGCTTGGCATCCTCCTGGAGCGGGCCCTGGCCGCCGCCGACGGCACCCCGCCGCACACCCCGGTGATGGCCCGCCGCCCGCACGAGCACGCCGGGCACTCCCACGGCGGTCACACCCACGCCACGGTCCCGTCGCACTCGTGAGCGTCACCGGGGCCGCCGAGGGGACGGCGCTGCGCCGCCGGGTCGTCGTCCGCGGTGTGGTGCAGGGCGTCGGCTTCCGGCCCTACGTCCACGGCCTTGCCACCTCGCTCGGCCTGACCGGGCACGTCACCAACACCCCGGACGGGGTGGTCGTCGAGGTCGAGGGCGCCCCGGACACCGTGGGCCGGTTCTGCGCCCGGCTCGCGCCGGACGCCCCGCCGCTGGCCCGCGTCGACGGCGTCGACCACCAGGACGTGCCGGTCGCCGGCGACGGCGCGTTCGCCATCCTCGCCTCCCGCACCGGCGGCCCGGCCGGCGCCCTCATCCCCCCGGACACCGCGACCTGCGCCGCCTGTCTGCGCGAACTCGCCGACCCCGCCGACCGGCGCCACCGCCATCCCTTCGTCAACTGCACCCACTGCGGCCCCCGCCTCACGATCGTCACCGGCCTGCCCTACGACCGGCCGCACACCACCATGGCCCGCTTCCCGATGTGCCCCGGCTGCGCCCGCGAGTACGCCGACCCCGCCGACCGGCGCTTCCACGCCCAGCCCGTCGCCTGCCCGGACTGCGGTCCACGGCTGCGCCTGCTCGTCCGCCGCCCGCACCCCGGCGCCGCCCCCGAGGAGGTCGCCGAGGCGGACCCGGTGACCGAGGCGCGGCGGCTGCTGGCGCGGGGCGCGGTCCTCGCGGTGAAGGGGCTCGGCGGCTACCACCTGGCGTGCGACGCCACCGATCCCGGGGCCGTCGCACTGCTGCGGCAGCGCAAGGCGCGGGGTGACAAGCCGTTCGCGCTGATGGCCCGCGGCCTCGACGACATCGCGCACCTGGTGTCGCCGGACGAAGCGGAACGCGAACTGCTCGCCGGCCCGGTCCGCCCCATCGTGCTGCTGCGCCGCCGCGCCGGCACCGCGCCCACCGGTCCGCGCCCGGCGGACCAGGTCGCCCCCGGCAGCCCCGACCTCGGCGTGATGCTGCCCTACACGCCGCTGCACCACCTCCTGCTGGGCCTGCCCGGCGACCCCGAGGGCCCCCGGCTGCTGGTCATGACGAGCGGCAACGTGTCCGGTGAACCGATCGTCACCGACGACGGGGAGGCCCTGGAACGCCTCGCCGGCCTGGCCGACGCCTGGCTCACCCACGACCGGCCGATCCATGTGCCCTGCGACGACTCGGTGGTGCGGGTGTGCGACGGGCAGCCGCTGCTGGTGCGCCGCGCCCGGGGCTATGCGCCGCTGCCCCTGGACCTGCCCCTGTCGGTGCGCCCGACGCTCGCGGTCGGCGGCGACCTGAAGAACGCGTGCTGTCTCGGCGTGGGACGGCGGGCCTGGCTGTCGGCGCACATCGGGGACATGGACGACCTGGCCACCCAGCGCGCCTTCGGCCGCGCGGTGGCCCAACTGGAGTCGATCACACCGGTGCGGCCCGAGCTGCTGGCGGCCGACCGGCACCCGGGCTACCGCTCCGCCCGGTGGGCCGTCCGCAATGCCGCCGGACGGCCGGTGGTCCGCGTCCAGCACCACCACGCGCACATCGCCGCCGCGATGGCCGAACACGGACTGGACGGCGGCAGGCCGGTACTCGGCGCGGCATTCGACGGCACCGGACACGGCGACGACGGAGCGGTGTGGGGCGGGGAGTTCCTGCTCGCGGACTACGCCGGTTTCACCCGCGTCGGACACCTGGCCTACGTCCCCCTGCCGGGCGGCGACGCCGCGGTGCACCGGCCCTACCGCATGGCCCTCGCGCACCTGCGCGCGGCCGGCCTCGACTGGTCCGCCGACCTGCCCTGCGTGACCGCCTGCCCGCCGGTAGAACGCGGCGTGCTGGCACGGCAGTTGGAGCGCGGCATCGGCTGCGTGCCCACTTCCAGCATGGGCCGTCTCTTCGACGCGGTGTCGTCCCTCGCCGGCGTGTGCCACCAGGCCGGGTACGAGGCCCAGGCCGCCGTCGAACTGGAGGCCGCCGCGCTGTGCGCCCCCGCCGCGGACACCGCTGCCTACGCCTTCGCCGTGCGCGCGGCGAAGGCCGGTGACGGGCAGCCCGGTGACGGACCGCTGCGGGCCGACGCGGCGCCCGTCCTGGCGGCGGTCGTCGACGACCTGCGGGCGGGCGTGCCCGCGGCGACCGTCGCGGCCCGCTTCCACCGGGCCGTCACCGGACTCGTGCACCGCGTCTGCCTGTTGGCCCGGGACCGGCACGGCGTGGACACCGTCGCTCTCACCGGCGGCGTGTTCCTCAACTCCCTGCTCTCCTCGGCCTGCGCCGCGGTCCTCGCGGCGGACGGCTTCACCGTGCTGCGCCACCGCCTGGTCCCGCCCGGCGACGGCGGCCTGGCTCTGGGGCAGCTGATGGTGGCCGCCCGGGCGGCCGGCCCCGGCGACACGACCCCCTGACGACCGACGCACCACCCCACAGCGAGGAGAGGCCCATGTGCCTGGCGGTACCCGGCAGAGTGCTGGACATCGACGAACGGGACGGCACCCGGGTGGCCACCGTCGATTTCGGCGGCGTGGTCAAGGAGGTGTGCCTGGAGTACCTGCCCGACCTGAAGGTCGGCGAGTACGCCATCGTGCACGTCGGTTTCGCGCTGCAACGGCTCGACGAGGAATCGGCCCGCAAGACACTCGAACTCTTCGCCGAACTCGGCATGCTCCAGGAGGAGTTCGGCGACCCCTGGGAGGCCGCCGCGGACGCGGGCACCGCACACACCGGCGAGGAGGCACGGCAGTGAAGTACATCGACGAGTTCCAGGACCCGGAGCTGGCCCGCCGGCTCCTCGACGAGATCCACGCGACGGTCACCAGGCCCTGGGCGCTGATGGAGGTCTGCGGCGGGCAGACGCACTCCATCATCCGCCACGGCATCGACCAGCTCCTGCCCGAGCAGGTCGAGTTGATCCACGGTCCGGGCTGCCCGGTCTGCGTCACACCGCTGGAGGTCATCGACAAGGCCCTGGAGATCGCCTCCCGGCCCGAGGTGATCTTCTGCTCCTTCGGTGACATGCTCCGGGTGCCCGGGACGGGCCGCGACCTGTTCCAGGTGCGCGGGCAGGGCGGCGACGTACGCGTCGTCTACTCGCCGCTGGACGCCCTGCGGATCGCCCAGCGGCACCCGGACCGCGAGGTGGTGTTCTTCGGCATCGGCTTCGAGACCACCGCGCCGCCCAACGCGATGACCGTCCACCAGGCCCGCAGGCTCGGCATCCGCAATTTCAGCCTGCTGGTCTCGCACGTCCGGGTGCCTCCCGCCATCAAGGCGATCATGCGCTCGCCGAGCTGCCGGGTCCAGGCGTTCCTCGCCGCCGGGCACGTGTGCACCGTCATGGGCGTCGACGAGTACCCGGAGCTGGCCCGGCGCCACCGCGTGCCCATCGTCGTCACCGGCTTCGAACCGCTGGACATCCTCGAAGGCGTACGCCGCACCGTGACGCAGCTGGAACGCGGCGAGCACACCGTCGAGAACGCCTACCCGCGGGCCGTCCGCGCCGAGGGCAACCCCGCGGCCAGGGCCATGCTGGAGGACGTCTTCGAGGTCACCGACCGGCCCTGGCGGGGGATCGGCGTGATCCCCGGCAGCGGCTGGAGGCTGTCCGAGAAGTACCGCGCCTACGACGCCGAACTGCGCTTCAGGGTCGACGGCATCCGCACCCTGGAGCCGGCCGAGTGCCGCAGCGGCGAGGTCCTGCAGGGCCTGCTCAAACCCCACCAGTGCGAGGCGTTCGGCACCCGCTGCACCCCGCGCACCCCGCTCGGCGCCACCATGGTCTCCAGCGAGGGCGCCTGCGCCGCCTACTACCTCTACCGACGCCTGCAGAACACGCCCGCGCCCCGGGAGGCGAGCCCCGTTGCCTGACACCACCGACACCCTGGACGTGACCGGCTGGACCTGCCCGGCCCCGCTGCGCGACCAGCCCCGCGTCGTCATGGGCCACGGCGGCGGGGGCACGCTCTCCGCCGAACTGGTCGAGCACGTCTTCGCGCCCGCGTTCGGCGGGGCGGCCCTCGCCGAGCTGGGCGACGCGGCCGCGCTGTCCCTGGGCGGTGTCCGGCTGGCCTTCTCCACCGACTCCTTCGTGGTGCGGCCGCTGTTCTTCCCCGGCGGCAGCATCGGCGATCTCGCCGTCAACGGCACCGTCAACGACCTTGCCATGAGCGGCGCCGAACCCGCCTACCTCTCCTGCGGATTCATCCTGGAGGAAGGGGTGGAGATCGCCACCGTGGCCCGGGTGGCCGAGGCGCTCGGCGCCGCCGCGCGCACGGCGGGCGTGGAGGTCGCGACCGGCGACACCAAGGTGGTCGAGTCCGGGCACGGCGACGGGATCTTCGTCAACACGGCCGGCATCGGACTGATCCCGGCGGGCGTCGACCTGCGTCCGGCCCGGGTGGTGCCCGGCGACGTGGTGATCGTCAGCGGGCCGGTCGGCGTGCACGGCGTGGCCATCATGAGCGTGCGCGAGGGCCTGGAGTTCGGCGTGGAGATCGTCAGCGACTGCGCGGCGCTCGGCGGTCTGGTCGCGGACATGCTCGCCGTCACCCCGGACCTGCATGTGCTGCGCGATCCCACCCGCGGGGGACTGGCGGCCTCGCTCAACGAGATCGCGGCCGCCTCGGGCACCGGTGTCGTCATCACGGAACGCGAGGTGCCGGTCCCGCCGGCCGTGGCGGGCGCCTGTGCCGTCCTGGGCCTCGACCCGTTCTACGTCGCCAACGAGGGCAAGCTCGTGGCGTTCGTGCCGCGCGAGCACGCCGACGCCGTACTGGCGGCGATGCGCCGGCATCCGCTGGGCGCGCAGGCCGCGATCATCGGCGAGGCGGTGGCGGACCACCCCGGCATGGTGGTGGCCCGCACCGGCCTGGGCGGCACCCGGGTGGTCGACATGCCGCTGGGGGAGCAGTTGCCGCGGATCTGCTGAGCGCGTCGGGCCGCCGGGTTCACGCGGACTTCGGCGGTCCGAGGACGGCCAGGGTGCCGTGTGCCTGGCGCAGGGCCACCTCCACCGCGGTGGGCGCGTGCAGCGCGCCGGAGCCGTCCGGCGGGACCAGCCATTCCATGAGCCCGGCCGGACGGTACGGCGGCGGCACCGCGACCCACGCGCCCTTGCCCGCGTGCCGCAGCCCGGCCCCGACCCACCGGCTGCCCGGGTCGGGCGGCAGGAAGAACCCGACCCGGCGGGATCCTCCGTCGGCGAGCGTGGGGCCCGGCACCGGCAGGGCCGGACTCCACAGCAGGTCGAGGGCGAGCATGCCCAACTCGTCGGGGACGCTGAGCACATCCCAGTAACGCCCCGCCTTCAGCAGCGCGACACCGTCGCCCTGGTCCCACTCCCGCTTGCAGGCCCGCGGGTCGCAGGAGGCCGCCGCCAGCCACTCCACGCCCCGCATCCACATCGCATCCGCCATCTGCTTCTCCGGATGCCGGGTGCACGAGGTGACCGCACGGTGCGGCACACCAACCCGGCATATGCATCCTGGTAGATATTTCTAGGCCGGGTAGGGGCGGTGTGCCCGGCGATTCAACGAATGAGCCGGTTGACACGTGAATCGATGATCCGATCAATTGATTCAGTCGCATGCTGGGATTGAGGCGAATGATTCGGTCGTAGGCTTCCCCTATTCCGTCGCCTCCTCGTTCGGAGTACGTCATGGACCGCACTCGTCCGCGTCACCTCGTCGCGCGGGGGCGCGCGGAGGCCCGACGGCGCAATCCCGTGGGAACACGTGCTCACCGACGACGCGTCCGCCCGGATGACGAAGCTGCCCGAGCGGCTCGCGGCGGGCGGCGCCCGGGCGCCGCCCCGAGACCACCGGACAGGACGTGGACACCCGTACCGAGGTGTTCGCCGCCTCCCTCGCCGAACTGACCGACCGAGACCCGCCGTTAAGGTGGGCCGGAGCCGGGCCGACGGCGGGAGAGGACGAACGTGGACGAGATCGACCGGGCCATCCTGCGCGAACTGCAGACCGACGGACGCATCGCGTATGCCGACCTGGGCCCCAAGGTCGGCCTGTCCGCCTCGGCGGCCCGGCAGCGCCTGCAACGGCTCCTGGACTCCCGGGCCGTCCAGGTCGTCGGCGTCACCGACCCGATGGCCATGGGCGGCCAGGCCATGGCCCTGCTCGGCATCGGCGTGGACGGCGACCCGCGCGCCCTCGCCGACGCGCTGGCCGCACATCCCGAGGTGATCTACTCCGTGCTCACCTCCGGCGGCTTCGACCTGTTCGCCGAGGTGATCACCCCCGGTCCGAAAGAGCTGCTCGACTTCGTCAACGACGTCGTGCGGCCGATCGACGGTGTCCGCCAGATCCAGTCGTTCCCGTACTTCGGCATCCACACCCAACGCTTCCTGCGCGACGTGGGCTGAGCCGTCCGGGGCGGCGTGGACCGGCGGCGGCGCGTGGGCGAACGCCGTGCGCCCGTCAGCCGCCGCCGGCGATGGCCGGCAGCGGGGTGAGGACGAGCATGGTGGTGTCGTCCCGGATCGCTCCGCAGTGCTCCAGGAGGTCGGCCCACAGCCGGGCGGTCAGCACGGCCGGGTCCTCGGCCGCGAGCCCGCGCAGCCGCTCGGCCAGCGGATAGAAGGCGCCGGACGTGTCCCGTGCCTCCCACACCCCGTCCGAGGCCAGGAACAGCCGGTCGCCGGGACCCAGCTCGACCGTGGCCTCCTTGGGCGGCCGGACACCGAACGGATCCACGCCCAGCGGAATACCCGGTATGACCAGGATCTCGCCGGCCTGCCCGTCGCGCAGCAGGATCGGCGGCGGATGCCCGCGGACCGCGATCCGCACCGTGCGGACGTCGCCGGAGAACTCCAGCAGCACGGCCGTGGCGAACAGCTCGGCGCCGCGCGGCCCCACCGCGTCCGCCGTGAGCCGCCGGTCCATGCGCGCCGCGACCCCTTCCAGGTCCGGCTGGTCGAGCACCGCCTCCCGGAAGGCGCCCAGCAGCGACACCACGGTCGGCACGGTCGTGAGCCCGTGCCCCTGGACATCGGCCATCACCGCCCGGACCCCGTACGGGCCGTCGCGCACGTCGAAGAAGTCGCCCCCGACCAGAGTCCCGCTCTGGGCCGCCCGGTACAGCCCCCAGCACCCGACGTCCCCGACCCGGTCCGGCAGCGGCGGGACGACGGCCCGCTGCACGGCCTCCGCGACCGTCTGCTCGGTGACCAGCTGGGCGTCGCGGTGACGGGACACGTAGGCGACGAACACACTCAGTACGGCGACGAAGACGATGGTGAGCAGATCGGTGTTGCCCGGCTGGTTGAGATGCGTGGCCGGCACATTGAGCACGATCACCACCAGAGCGCCCATCACCGCCGTGAGCAGCGGCCCGTACGACAGGACGGCGAGCGGCGGGATGGCCCCCAGCAGGAAGCCGATGTCGAGCGCGTTGTGGCTGAGCAGGGTGGCCGTGGTCACACCCGCGAGCAGCACGACGGGCAGCACCCGCACCCAGCGCGGCGGCGGCGCTCCCCGCAGCCACCCACGCTCCTCCCGGTACCGGCGCCACCGCCGGACTCGGACCGTCGTCGTCACACGCCCACGCTACGCCCCGCGCCGCGGTACCCGGTCGCCCGCGAGGTGCCACGGACGGGCCGGCCGGGCAGCCGCCACCGGCGGAAAAACAGTGGACGCGGACCGACGCCCGCCCCTAGCTTGGGCCCCGCACGCCCAAGGAGACCACGGAAGGAGGCGAGAGCCATGCGGTTCACCGTCACCCAGCGCTCCCTCCCCGTAGCCCCGGCGTGCCACGTCTGACCTGACCGGGAGCGCTGCCTCAGCCACGCATCCCGGAGGAATCCATGACCGATCCGGTCATCCAGACCCTCGACGAGCACACCGTCCACCTCTTCGACGCCCTTCCCGATCCGCTGCACGCGGCCGAGGCGCACCGGCAGACCCGGCACCGCCCCGACTGGAAGCGGGTGGCCCTGCGCGACGGCACGGTCGTGGCGCGAGCCGCCTGGTGGGGCGGACCCGACGACCCCCGGCCCCGCACCGTCGACTGGTTCGACGTGGCCGAGGGGGAGGAGGCGGCGGGGGCCGAACTGCTGCGGTCCGCGCCCTGGCCGGTCGACGACCTGGAGTTCAGCCTGCCGGCCGGCTGGCGGGACGAACCCGCACAGCGGACCGCCGCCGAGACCCGCTTCGCCGCCGCGCGGGCGGCCGGCTACCGGCACCTGGTGGACCGTTACGTCTACCGCTGGACACCCCGGTGCGGCCTGCCCGAACGGCCGGGGCGGCTCGTCCACCGCGCCGAACCCGACGACGCGGTGTTCTTCGACGCCCTGCGCCGTATCCACTCCGTCACCCTGGACGCCCACGCCCGCAGGGCCGTCGCCAAGGGGGGAGTGGAGCTGGCCGCCCAGGAGGAGATCGACTTCTTCCGTTGGTGCCCGTCGCCGCGCGAGTGGTGGCAGGTCGCCCACACCCCGCAGGGAGAGCCCGTCGGCATCCACATTCCCGCGCACAACCCGGAACGGCCCTGCATCGGCTTCATCGGAGTCCTGCCGGAACAGCGCGGCCACGGCTACGGCTACGACCTGCTCGCCGAGTGCACCCACTTCCTCGCCGAGCGGGGCGCCGACACCATCGCCGCCGCGACCGACCAGGGCAACCTTCCGATGGCCGGGCACTTCGCCCGGGCCGGATACCCCGTCCTGCGTGAACGGGTGCATTTCCAGATCGACACCGCAGTCGTTGGCAGGGGCGAGTGACAGCCTGACGGCGGGCTAATCGGTGACGGACGGCGGAGGCGGGCATGGGGTTCGAAGGCGATGTCTGGTACGTGCGCAGCGGGGACGAGTCCGTCGGTGAGATCCTGATCGACGACGCCGACTTCCCGTGGCTGTCCGGTCGCTTCGCCCCCGGCCCCGCCTTCGCCCGCGTCCGGGAGCTGTTCGCCCGCGAACTCGCCCTGGCCGACGCGGACGGCGAGTGGCACCGGGAGCAGTGGGAGAGCGTCCAGCAGGAGATCCGCCGACAAGTGTCTCTCGTCTCCCCGGACGGCCCGGTCCCCGAGTTCCTGCTGCACATCGCGGGGGGCCGGGCCTGGTTCCGGTGGAGCGACGAGCCGTTCGCGGCGGCGCACGGCGGCTAGCGCCGAGCAGGGCGTCGCGGATGTAGCCGCGGCCGGTGGGGGAGGCCATCTCGTCGAGGAACTCTCCGGCGCGAGTTCTTGTACGGCGGTGTGCACGGCTGCCTGGACCCGGGCACTTCGCCCACCGGGGCGCACCATGTGCCGCCGCCGGCGTCCTGGCCGCCACCTTCCTCATCCGCCTCGCCCCCGCCCCCACGTCACCGTCTACGTTCGCCCGGCGGTCCTCCTCGCCGCCCATTCGATCGCGATCATGTTCACCGCGCAGACGGCCCGCCCGCGCAGCCAGCCCGGGGCCGGGCCGGTCAGCCGGCCCGCTCGGCCAGCAGGGATTCGGCGGAGCTGAGGATCTCGGTCGCCCGGAGGGCGAAGGCTGCGTCGCACGGATGCGGCCGGCCCGTGCGCGCCGCTTCGTGCAGCGCGTCGATCGCCCGGCCGAACGCCGGGAGGCCGCCGTCCGCGCTGCTCGGCAGTTCCGTCACTCCGGCCTCCCCGCGCAGTTCAACGGTGGTGCCGGCCGCCGCTGTCGGGGCCGTGAGGCTCAGCGTCAGCGTGCTGGAGGCACCGCCGAGGTGATCGAGGACCACATGCGCGGTGTCCCCCGGCCCATGGGCCGCGGCGGTCACCTTTCGTACGTCACCCAGCACCGGCAGCAGCACGGACAGGGCATGCGGCCCGACGTCCCAGAGGGCGCCCTTCTCCTTCCGCCACGGCGACGCCCCGAACGGGCTGTCGGTCCGGAACACCGAACCCAGCCACTGCGCCCGCGCGGTGAACCAGCCGCCCTTGTCCGCCTGCTCCGTGATCCAGGCGTCGATCTCGGGCTGGAACCGGGAGGTGAAGAACACCACGGAGGCGACCTCGGACTCCCGGGCCGCCGCCACGACCGCCGCGCCGTCCGCCACCGTGGTGGCCAGCGGCTTGTCGAGCAGCAGATGACACCCGGCGCGGGCGGCCCGCACGGCGAGCGGCGCCTGGACGTCCGGCGGCAGCGCCACGGCGACCGCGTCCGAGTCGGCCAACAGGGCGTCCACATCGTCGTAGGCCCGGGTGCCGTGCTGCCCCGCGAGTTCCGCGGCGGCGTCCGCGCGCCGCCCCCACACTCCGGTGAACTCAACCTCGTCGTGCCCGCTCAGGGCGGGGGCGTGGACCATCTGGGCCCAAGGGCCGGTGCCGAGCAGTCCGATGCGCATCGCGCTGCCTTTCCAGGGTGCCGAACGTGACGACCGGCGCGGACCGCCGATCTCGGGTGAGGGTTTCACAGATCGTCCGTTCGTGGGCTACCACGAGGACCCGCCCGGTCCCTAGGATGTGTCCCTTGCGGTCACGGCCGACCGACGCGGGTACGCATGGGGGAGCGATGAACACGGGGAACAAGCCGTCCAGGGAGATCGACCCCACCGTACCGACGGCCGCGCGCATGTACGACCACTACCTCGGCGGCAAGGACAACTACGCGGCCGACCGCGCGGCGTGCGAAGCACTCGACCGGGTGGTGCCCAGCACCCGGCGGCTCGCCGTCAACAACCGCCGCTTCCTGCGGCGCGTCGTGCGGACGCTGGCCCGGGACTACGGCATCCGGCAGTTCCTCGACCACGGGTCCGGGCTGCCCACCCAGGACAACGTGCACCAGGTCGCCCAGTCCGTCGACCCCGCGTCCCACGTCGTCTACGTCGACAACGACCCCATGGTGCTGGTCCACGGCCGGGCACTGCTGGAGCAGGACGAGCGCACCGCCGTCATCCAGGCGGACATGCGGGACACCGACGGGATCTTCGCGCACCCCGACACCCGGCGGCTCGTCGACTTATCCCAGCCGGTCGCCGTGCTGTTCGTGTCGGTCATGCACTGCCTGCCGGACAGCGACACCGACGGTCCGCGGGCCCTGTCCCGCCGGGTGGCCGAGCGCCTCGCCCCCGGCAGCTTCCTGGTGATGTGCCAACTGGTCAGCGAGGACGCCGAAGTCCGCAGATTCGTCACCGACTTCATGGACCAGACCACTCAGGGGAACTGGGGCCGGGTGCGGCAGGAGAAGGACGTCGCGGAACTCTTCGAGGACCTGGAGATCCTCGAACCGGGCCTCGTCGAGGTGTCGACCTGGCGGCCCGACTCGGAGGTGGCACCCCGCCAGCTCACACACGAATGGATCGAGTTCGGCGGCGTGGGCCGCATCGGCTAGGCGTTCCGCGGCACGAGGGCGGGCGGTGCCCGTGCGGCCCCGTCCGCCCGGTGCGTTCAGGTTCCCGAGTAGCGCCGCGCCAGGATCAGGCTCAGCAGGTCGACGGACTGCCGCGGCTGCAACGCCTCGTCGGCGAGCCGGTCCAGGACGACCCGGTACTCCTCGGTCTCGTCCCGGTCCTCAAGGAAGTGCGCGCTCCTGATGTGTTCCAGATAGACCACGTCGGGCAGGTCCGTCCCGCCGAACCGCAGATAGGTGACCGGGATCGCGGGCGCCGAGGCGTTCGTCACGTCCAGCGGGACGATCTGCAGGGTGACATGGGGCCGCTGCGCCATCCGCAGCAGGTGCTCCAACTGCTCGCGCATCACCTCGGGGCCGCCGAGGACGCGCAGCAGCACCGACTCGTCGATGATCACCCATAACCGGGGCGCGTCCGCACGTCCCAGCAACTCCGCCCGGCGCATCCGCAGTTCCACCCGACGGCGCACCTCTGTCTCGGACGCCGTGGGAAGGCCGCGCCGCACCACCGCGCGGGCATAGGCGGGAGTCTGCAACAGGCCGGGAACGTACTGGATCTCGAACGTACGGATCGCGGCGGCGGCCTCCTGCAGGCCGACCAGCCGGTCGAACCACTCCGGCATCAGCCGCTTGTCGTACCGCTGCCACCAGCCTGGCTCCCCGGCCCGCCGCGCCAGCCTGAGCAGCACCGAAGCCTCGTACGCGTCCGTGCCGTACAACGTCAGCAGGGCCCGGACATCGGCCTCGGACGGAGGCCGCCGACCCTTGCCCGCCTCGATGCGGGACAACTTCGCCGCACTGAAGCCGAGCCTCCGCGCCGCCTGTTCCTGGGCGAGCCCCGCGTCCTCACGGAAACCCGCCAACTGGACGCCGACCAGCATCTTCAGCAAGGTCGGGGCGGGCTCGGACCGGTTCAGATACGGTTCCAGGCGGGAGACGCGAGGGGACTCGGCTGACATCCATGCTCCCGGCAGACCGTCGGCGAAGACCGCCACAGTAACGCAGCGGCGCACCGTGGCCCATGTCCACGACATATGTGGGACGTCCGGTTCCGCGGCGGTGCGCCGCCGGGAGCGCCTACAGCAGGTGGTCGAACTCGCCGTCCTTCGCGCCCGCCAGGAAGGCCGCCATCTCCGCGGGTGTGTAGACGAGCGCGGGCCCGTCGGGGTCGCGGGAGTTGCGGACCGCGACGTCCCCGTCGGGCAGCGCCGCGAACTCCACGCAGTTGCCCTCGGCATTGCTGTGCCTGCTCTTGATCCACCGGGCGTCCAGCGAACTGGCGCGCACCCCGTTCGGCACCGATGACACCACAGCCTCCTTGCGTGTTCGCATCCCGCGGCGGGGCCGGCGGCCCGGGCCACGAGGGCGCCGGGAAAGGTTCCCTGTCTCCTACCCACTTTTCGTGCAATTTCCCGTGCAATTGCATCCAGGCGTTGTTGACGTGGATAATAACTAGGACGTCAACCCCCTTGCCCTCGTTGTCGTACGACTGTTGATCAGGGAGATGTGGTGTCCTCGCCTGCGCCCCGGACCGACCCCTCCAGCCCCTGGCGGACCGACCCCGCGCCACCACCACCGCGGGCGGCCGGAGCCGCGCCGCTGACGACCCTCCGCGAAGTGCCCTGGCACGAGATCAAGGACTCCACCGGGTCCGCCGCTGGCATCCCGGCACTGCTGCACACCATCGCCCGCGGCGACCACGACCGGGCCCGACAGGCCCTCGGCCACCTGCGGGAACGAATCTGCCAGTACGGCTTCGTGGTGGAGCAGGCGACGGCCGCCACCGTGCCCTTCCTGTGGGAACTGGCCCAACTGCCGTACGTCGCCTGCCGCGCCCAGATCATCGAACTCCTCGGCAGCATCGCGGCGGCCCGGCAGTGGGAGGACACCGCGGCCGTCTACCCCAAGCTGCTCAACCACCCGGAGAACCACGTGGTCTGGGAGCGCGAGGCCCGGGAGGCGGTGCGCGCCCGCAGGGGCCTCATCCGCCACCTGGCGCCGGGCGGCAGCCCCGAGATAGCCCGGGCCGCCCGGGAACTCGCCCGCACCCTGGGGGAGTAGCCGCCCCGCCCGCCGTGTCCGGCCCGTGGAGCACTGGGTCCCCGCGGGCGGATCGACGTAGGCTCCCGGCAGATGGGTAGAGAGCGCTTGCCCACCAACCGGTCACTGGGGAGGAAACACCGTCGATGGCCTCGTCGCTGGAGAGACCGCTCGACCACCGCTACCGCGACGAACACCCGCTGCGCACACTGGCCTACCTGCTGCGCGCCGACCGCGGCAGGCTGGCCGTGGCCGTGCTCGTGTTCATCGTCAAGCACAGCCCGGTCTGGCTGCTGCCACTGATCACCGCGTCCATCATCGACACCGTCGTACAACACCAGCCGATCGCTCGCCTGTGGTTCAGCACCGGCGCCATCCTGCTGATCCTGCTGCTCAACTATCCGCTGCACCTGCTCTACGTCCGTCTGCTCTACGGAAGCGTCCGCCGCATGGGCACCACCCTGCGCTCGGCGCTGTGCACCCGCATGCAGCAGCTCTCCATCGGCTACCACTCCCGGGTCAGCGCCGGCGTGCTGCAGGCCAAGGTCGTGCGGGACGTGGAGACCATGGAACAGATGGTGCAGCAGACCGCGGAGACCGGACTCGGGGCGCTGACCGTACTGGTCGGCGGACTGGCCATCATCGCCCTCCGCACACCCGAGTTCGTCCCCGTCTTCCTGGTCGTCGTGCCGGTCGCCTCGCTGCTGGTCGCCCGGCTGCGATCCCGGCTGCGCTCGCACAACGAGCGGTTCCGGCACGAGGTGGAGACCCTGTCGACGCGGGTGACCGAGATGGCCCGTCTCATCCCGGTCACCCGCGCCCACGGACTGGAGAACAAGGCGCTGCACCGCATGGACGGCACGCTCAGCCGCCTGCTGACCTCCGGCATGCGGCTCGACCTGGTCAACGGCCGGTTCGGCTCGCTCGCCTGGGTCGTCCTCAACGCCGTCGGCGTGCTCGTGCTGGCCAGCGCCGCGCTGATCTCCTACTACGGTTTCTGGGGGGTCTCGGCCGGCGACGTCGTCATGCTGAGCGCGTTCCTGACCACCCTGACGAACTCCACCACGACGCTTGCCGCGCTCGCCCCCGTCCTCACCAAGGGGCTCGAATCGGTGCGCTCCGTCGGCGAGGTGCTCCAGGCCCCCGAACTGGAGGACAACGAGGGTAAGAAGCGGGTCACCGCGGTGCGCGGCGCGGTCACGTTCCAGAACGTCGGCTACGCCTACGACGACGGGCGGCCCGCCGTACAGGACTTCGACCTCGCCGTGGCGCCCGGCGAGACGATCGCCCTCGTCGGGGCGTCCGGTGCCGGCAAGTCCACCGTCCTCAACCTCGTCATCGGCTTCATCCGGCCGACCTCGGGCCGGCTGCTGCTCGACGGGCAGGACATGAACGGCCTCGACCTGCGCACCTACCGGAAGTTCGTGTCGGTCGTGCCCCAGGAGTCCATCCTGTTCGAGGGCACGGTCCGGGAGAACGTCGCCTACGGCATGGACGACGTCGACGAGGAGACGGTGCGCACCGCGCTGCGCGACGCCAACGCGCTGGAGTTCGTCGAGCGCATGCCCCGCGGCCTCGACACCATGGTCGGCGAGCGCGGTGCCCGGCTCTCCGGAGGCCAGCGTCAGCGGCTCGTCATCGCCCGTGCGCTGATCAGGGACCCCCGGGTGCTGGTCCTGGACGAGGCGACCTCGGCGCTGGACACCCAGTCCGAGGCCCTGGTCCAGCAGGCTCTCGCGCGGCTGCTGCACGGCCGTACCACCTTCGTGGTGGCGCACCGCCTGTCCACCGTGCGCGGCGCCGACCGGATCGTGGTGATGGGGAGCGGCGCGATACGGGAGATCGGTGGGCACGAGGAACTTCTGCACCGGGGCGGTGCCTACGCCGCGCTGCACCGCGGACAGGTCGCCTGACCGTGCGGGGAGGGGGCGGGAGGGGGTGATGTGCGTCCCGGGAAGCCGCGAAGAGGAATGAACTCCGGTTTCCCGGGCATACGCAGCGCATAAAACGAGAAAGGGGCATTCACGTGCCGGTCCTGGACCCCATGGTCGTCAGACAGCTGCTGACCCGCTACGCCTCGTTGCGGATCGCCCAGGCGGAACGGCCGACACCGTCGGCGGCGCGCGAACTGGCGGACGTGAGTCGCAGCCTGTGCGCGGCGACGGGCACCGCGCACGTCCGCGAGGCCATCGCCCGAGCCGATGCCCTGCTCTCCCGGGCCCGCCGGGACGGCGACGAGAGCGGACTTCCGCTCGCCGGATGACGGCAGCGGCAGCCGTCGGCGCCGCCCCACGTCGCACCGCAGTCAAGAACTGTGGTGTCAAGCACTGTCCGGAACTCCCACCTCGTCCGTCATGGTTCCTTAAACTCGTCGTCTGTGCCCATGTCCATGGGCCGGGCTCGAAAGGCGCTTTGACGGGTGTTCCAGGATTCCCCCATCTACGACCGGCTCGTCGCGGAACGCGGCGACGTACCCGCAGGAGTGCGGAGAGAGGCCGACCGCCTGCGCAGGGAGGTGGAAGCGGTCATACCGCCGCCACGGTCGCCGGGGGTGCCCGGCGGCCTGCCGGCGGTGCCCCCGAGCCGGCCCGGACAGTGGCAGCGGGTGCAGCAGTTGCCGGGCACCGGGGCGCCCTGAGCCCCGGAGAGGGCGCGGCGGGAGCCCGGACCGCCGCGGCGGGGCGGGGCCGTGCGTGGCGTGGGCCGTCACCGGGCCGGACCGGTCTCGCCGGCCGGTCGGCGCGGTTCGCCGGGCGGGCTCGCCAGCCACTGCGCGATGGCCCGGGCGATGGGCTGGTCGGTGTCCATCTCGACGAAGCCGAACTGGCCCGACTGGTTGCACTCCAGGAACCACCAGACGCCCTCCGTGTCCTCGGCGAAGTCGAACGCCCCGTAGGCGAGTCCGGCCTCCCGCAGATAGGTGTGGACGGCCGTCGCGACCGGTGGCCTCACCGCCGCCGGGGCCCACGGGGACAAGGACGGAGCGAACCTGACGTCCACGTCGTCCGGGTCGGCGTCCGGCTCGACCGCCTTGCGGGCGGCGAACAGCCGGTCGCCGACGGCGGTCAGCCGGATGTCGGCCCGCTTCGGCACCCGCCGCTGCAACAGGGTCGGACCGAACGCGACGGCCGAGAAGTCGGTGTCCGGCGCGACCCTGCTGGTCGGCACCGCCCGCGGCGGTTCCTGGGGGTGCGTGCCGGAGACGGGTTTGACCACGAGGTCCGGGAAGCGTTCCGAGAACTCGCGGGCGGCCTGCGGGAACGTCGTGATCAGGGTGGCGGGCACGGGCAGCCCGCTGCGTTGGGCGAGCCTCAGCTGCCACGGCTTGTGGCGGGCCCGCCGGGCGGCATCCGGATGGTTCATCCAGTGTGCGTCGGTGCAGCGCAGCATGCCGTACAGCGCCTGGGACGCCTCCTCGGTCAGCCAGGCGGACGGCTGGGCGGCCCGGGCGGCCGGTGCGCCCGGTCTGCGTACCCAGACGGAGCGCAGACCGCTCATGCTCACCAGACGGCCCGCGACGGACAGATGGCCGTGGCTGACGCCCTGCACGTACTCGGCGGACAGGGCGACCCGGCTGGGGAGATCCGCTGGATCGAGACGCACGACGGGCACGCCGGCCTCGTTGAGCCGGAGGACCACCATGTCCGCCGTGACGTCCTCTTCACTGGTCAGGATGAGCACGGTCATCGTGGGGGCTCGTGGTCAGTCGTCGAAGTGCGTCTTGGAGCCGGCGGTGGAGGTCGTGGTCCCCAGCGCTCTGAGTGTCGCGTGGTCGGTCGCGGCGATCCGGCCATCGGGGAGCACGTTCAACTGCAGTCCGGAGTCGTACATGTACTCATGGGTGACTTCCAACTGCACTGCCGGTCGGGCGTAGTTGAGCGTGAACGGTTGCATGGTCTCTCCCTGTTTCGGCTTCCATGCACTTATACGATTCGAACGCCTGGTTGGTTTCCTTACTCTCCGTAATCTCAGTCCTAATTAAGGACGTATTAAGGAAGTAACGGAGTCTTGTTCCACTGGTGGCCCGAAGAACGCACATCCGTCCGGCACATGACGACAAGGGGGAGCCTTCCCCGTGCGAACCGGGTCAGGCAGTCAGGATCCGCCGGGCCTCCGCGACGGCCTGCTCGGCGTAGCCGCGGCCGAACAGCACCGCGTGGACGAGTAGCGGGAACAGTTGGTGCAGTCCGACACGGTCGCGCCAGCCCTGTGCCAGGGGCCTGGTCTCCTGGTAGCCGTCGAGCACCCGGTCCAGGTGGGGGCAGCCGAACAGCCGGAGCATCGCCAGGTCGGTCTCGCGGTGCCCGCCGTGCGCGGCCGGATCGATGAGCCGGACGCGGCCGTCGGTCCCCCACAGCACATTGCCGGCCCACAGGTCGCCGTGCAGCCGGGCCGGTGGTTCGGCGGGGCCCGCCAGCCGCGGCAGTCGTTCGCAGACCCGCTCCAGCAGGCCGGCCTCCTCCCGGCCGATGGTGCCGTCGTCGACGGCGTGTCGCAAGTAGGGGAGCATCCGGTGCTCGGCGTACCAGGCCGGCCAGCCGGCGCCGGGGACGTTGCGCATCGGAGCCGGGCCGATGTACGCGTCCCTGGGGCCGTCGGGCGGCGCGGAACCGAAGGCGGGCGCGCCGGCGGCGTGCAGGCCGGCCAGCTCACGGCCGAACCGGACCGCGGCGTCCGCGTCGGGCCGCCCGGTGGGAACCCGGTCGACCACCAGCCACCGCGCGTCCTGGCCCCGGACGGCCGGTACCCGGACCGTGCCCGCGGCGGCCAGCCAGCGCAGCCCGGCCGCCTCGGCCGCGGTGGCACCCGGCGCGTGTCCGCGTTTGACCACCACGACCGGCCCGCCGTCGAGGGTGACCTCGCTCAGCGCCGCGGACAGCGGACGCTCGCCGCTCGCCGGTCGCCCGGTGAGCCGGGACGCCGCCGCCCCCGCTCCCTCGCCGCTCAGCACCATGCACTCCAGCGTATCCCCGGTGATCAGCTGCCCCAGGTTCCCTGGTCGACGGCGCAGTTCCAGCCGTTTCCCGACAGGGTGAACCTCGTCTTGTGCGTACGGGTGTCGAGCAGACGCGTGCGGACCGTGACGTCGAGGCTCGCCATTTTCTTCAGCGTCGCCGTGTGGACCGGCACCGACTTCGGCGTCTGGTGGCCGATCTTGCCGCCGTTGGCTTTCGCCGAACCGAACCGCACGTGCTTGGCCTTCGTGACGGTGAAAGCGACCTTCTTGAAGCTTTTCGTGGTGCGCTTGTTCTTGATCCCGAAATACCGGCCGCCGCCGGTCACCCGGCCGTGCGTGTCGACGGAGAAACGGGACGGATGCGCGACGGCGAGCGGGCAGTCGGAACTCTGGGCGGTGGGCTGCGCGGAGGCGGCCTGGGACAGGCCGAGTTGAGCGGCGGTGAGGAGTCCGGTCGTGGTCAGGACCGTGACGTCCGTACGGATGCGGTTCACGCGGTCTTACCTCCCCCTGTGGCCTCGACGGGCCGACAAAAAATTGTTAGCACGTGTTCGCGCACAGCAGGACGCGGAGAACGGCATTCCGCGCATCGGTGACAGAATCCGAACAAATGCGAGCCAGTCCGTGACCTGGACCGCTCGTGCTCCTCGTGCACGGATTCCCAGATTCCTGGATTCCCGGAGTCCTGGTACTCCCGGCGCCGTCGGCTGACCGTGCCGACGGCCGCCGGATACCGGGTCGTGGTCATCGACGTACGCGGCCACGGCCGCTCCGCCAAGCCCGCCGGGACCGGTGCCCACCGGATGCTCGAACTGGTGCCGGACGACGGCGCCGTGGTGGAGGCGCTGGGCGAGCGGTCCGGGGTGATCGGGGGACACGACCGGGGCGCCACCGTCGCCGCGACCTCGGCCCTGGTCAGGCCCCCCGTCCGTGCGGCGGAGTTCGAGCGCACCGGTCTGACCGGCGCGCTGAACCGCTGCCGCACCATGGACCGGACCGCCCCCGGCGGTGCGGGCGCGGGGGACGGGACGCGGGTTTCGGTGAGGGGGTCACGCGTGCGCGGCGCCCCCGACCGGGCCCGGTTTGGGACGCGCGCCCGTCCAGGACGGGTCGGCCGCGTGCAGACGTGCCGTGCGGTGGATCGGGATCGCCGCGGGGGCAACCGGGTGGGCGGCGCGCCTCAGGTCCCGGTCAGGGCTGGGTGAACCATGGTCCATGGGGCAGACGTCCTTCGGCCGAGTGGGGGATGGACCGATCGGGGTGCGGGGCCGACGGAGCGCCGGTGTCCGGGGCCGTGGTCAGCTCGGCCCACACGACGCGTCCGGAGCGGCGGGCGTCGGCGACACCCCAGTCACAGCTGAGTGCTTCGACGAGGAGCAGTCCGCGTCCGTTCTGGTCGTCCGGGTCGGGCCGCCGGGGCGTCGGCAGCGCGGCGGCACGGTTCTGGTCCTCGACCTCTATGCGGAGCCGGCCCGCGGTACTGCGCAGCCGGCAGGCGATCCGCTCGCTGGCCGAATGGTTGACCGCGTTGGTGACCAGCTCGGACGTGACGATGACGGCGTTGTCCAGGACGTCGTCGCCGGTACCCCACCCGGTCAGCAGTTCGCGTACGGCCCTGCGGGCCGCGCCGACCGATTCCGGGGTCGCGGGCAGGTCGAACGCGTGCAGACGGCCGGGTGGCTGAGCCCCGGAGGCGAGAGGGTCGGGACCGTCGGGCCCGGGGAGTCGACCGGCGTGCTCGCCTCCGGGTGGTCTGGTGGAGCCCGCCGACCGGGTCGAGCAGCACGAGCGGTCCGCTCCGTGCGAGCCGGCGAATTTCTCGCTGCCCGGCACCAGGCCGGGGCGCCAGTTCCCCGGCGGCCCGTCGGGGGATCGGTCGTCGGAGAGTCGGTCCAGCGGCTGGGGGAAGGAGGGCGGAGTCATCGCCGTACGCCTTTCGTCCGGCCTCGCAAAGTGGGGGGTGTCGGTCTCACCTCGGCCGGCCGCGCACGACGAACAGGCGGCAACCCGGGCCCGAGGGCGCACGGGTGCAGCCCGAAGTCCCCCAACTGGGCTGTCTTGCCTGCTCTTTCGTAGAGCCGGGTCGGTACGCCCACTCTGGCATCTGCCAACATCCGTTCGCAACCAGCAAGTTGAAATTTTCAGGTGGCCACGTGCATGCTGCATACGTCAACGGATGACCGGACGAGGGGCCTTGATCGACCGCGTGAGACTGTGAACCAGGAACCTGGTGTGAGGGGGTAGGCGTGGCCGCGGAGACCGACTGGGGTGGCGTCCCTTCCGTCCTGCGCATGATCCTTGGCAGGCAACTGGAGGAACTGCGCGTCCGGGCCGGTCTGACGTACGACCAGGCGGGCGCGGCCATCGGGGTCAGCCACTCCACCATCCGCCGGATGGAGGCCGCCAAGGTGGCCCGATTGCGGCTGGCCGACGCCGAGAAACTGCTCCAGGTCTACGGCGTGACGGACCCGGCGGAGGTGGCCACCTTCCTGCAGTCCGCGCGCGAGGCCAACAAGCGCGGCTGGTGGCACACGTACCGCGACGTCATGCCGGACTGGTTCGCCGCGTATCTGAGCCTGGAGCAGGCCGCACTGCAGATCCGCGTCTACGAGAACGAATTCGTCCACGGGCTGCTGCAGACACCGGAGTACGCGCGCGCCCTGCTGACCGCCGGCAACCCGCACGCCCCGGCGGAGGCCACGGAGCGGCGGGTCGCGCTGCGCCTGCGGCGCCAGGAACTCCTCACGCGCGAGGCGCCGCCGCGGCTGTGGGTCGTGATGGACGAGACGGTGCTGCGCTGGCCGGTCGGTGGATCCCCGGTGATGCGCGCGCAGATCGACCACCTGATCGAGGTCAACCGGTTGCCGCAGGTGACCGTGCAGATCATGCCGTTCGCCAGTGGCCCGCATCCCGCCATGCGGGCCGGTGCCTACCACCTCTTCCGGTTCCGGGCCCGTGAACTCCCGGACGTCGTCTACCTCAACGGCCTGGTGGGCGCGGTCTACCTGGACAAGAGCGACGACGTCGTGGTGTACCGCGAGGCCCTGGACCGGTTGGGCGCCCAGGCGGCGCCCGCCAGGAAGACCGAATCCGTCCTCGGTGCGATACGGAAGGAGTTCTGACGTGTGCGATCCCATACACAACGGCATGCCGTCCCGTGAACTCGGCACGTGTGGCTGGTCCAAGCCGTGGAGCGACGACGCCGGCGGCGCCTGCGTGGAAGTGAAGCGGCTCGCCGACGGGCGCGTCGCCGTACGCCAGTCGACCGATCCCGACGGCCCGGCGCTGGTCTTCACCCCGCGGGAGGTGACCAGCTTCCTGACCGGTGTGAAGGCGGGTGCCGCCGACTTCCTCCTGTGAACCGCCCTGTTATCGCTGTTGTTCCACCGACCCCTCTGCATTCCCGACTCGAATGGGAGACACGGCGTTGCCCGACAACGGATGGCCGGCCGACCGCATCGACACCGAGAACGCCCACTCCGCGCGGATCTACGACTACATACTGGGCGGCAAGGACTACTACCCCGCGGACAAGGAGGCGGGCGACGCCATGTCCCGGGAGTGGCCCGCCCTGCCCGTCCACATGCGCGCCAACCGGGACTGGATGAACCGGGCCGTGCGCTGGCTCGCCGAGGAGGCGGGCATGCGCCAGTTCCTGGACGTCGGCACCGGCATCCCGACCTCGCCGAACCTCCACGAGATCGCCCAGGCGGTGTCCCCTCGGGCACGGGTCGTCTACGTGGACAACGACCCCATCGTGCTCACCCTCTCCCAGGGCCTGCTGGCCAGCACGCCCGAGGGCAGGACGGCGTACATCGAGGCCGACTTCCGCGACCCGGCCGCCATCCTGGACGCCCCGGAGCTGCGCGAGACGCTCGACCTCGGCAGGCCGGTGGCGCTCACGGTGATCGCCATCGTCCACTTCATGCTCGACGAGGACGACGCGGTCGCCGTCGTGCGCCGTCTCCTGGAGTCGCTGCCCTCCGGCAGCTACCTGGCGATGTCCATCGGCACCGCCGAGTTCGCGCCCGAGGAGGTGGGCCGGGTCGCCCGCGAGTACGCGGCCCGCAACATGCCGATGCGGCTGCGCACCATCGACGAGGCAAACGAGTTCTTCGACGGCCTCGACCTGGTCGGGCCGGGCGTCGTCCAGGTCCATAAGTGGCACCCGGACGGCACGGGCGAGAAGGACATCCGCGACGAGGACATCGCGATGTACGGAGCGGTGGCCCGCAAGCCGTGAACCCCGGGGCCGGGGCACCGCCGGGACCCGGCGGCGCCCCGGCCCCGTTCCCGGCATGCCTTTCCGTCCGTCCCTTCGCCGGCTCCCGGGTGCGCCCGCCCACGTCCCGGTGCGCCGGTCCGGTCATCCGGTGGGGGAGCCGGGCCGGACGCCGAGGCGCAGCGCGTCCGCGCCGATGATCCGCCCGTGGTGCCGTCCGTGCTCGGCGGAGGTGCGGTGCAGGGCGACCAGCGCGGCGTCGTCGTTGAGGAGCCCGCCGGTATGGGCGACCAGATCCCGCCGGACCCGCTGGACGAGGGTCTCGGGCGGCGCGTCGGTCCACCGGGCGATGCGCTCGGCCAGCGGGTAGAACCGGCCGTCGGCGTCGCGGGCCTCGATGACGCCGTCCGTGTAGAGCAGCAGCGTGTCGCCCGGCTCGAAGGGGACCTCGTCCAGCACCCGCTCGCCCGGCTCGGTGGGCTGGACCCCCAAGGGGGGAGAGGGGTGCAGGGTCGGCACGGTGAGCGTGCGGCCCTGGCTGACGAGCAGCGGCGGCGGGTGGCCGCAGGACGCCAGCCGGACGATCGGATGGTCGTCGGGGATCTCCACCAGCAGGGCGGTCGCGAAGCGCTCGCCGGCCTCCTCGGGCGGCTCGAAGTCGGCGGCGTAGCGCTGCACGCTCTGCTCCAGGGCTTCGGCCAGGTCCGTCAGCACGGGGCGCCGGGGCGCCGCCTCGCGGAACGCCCCCAGCAGAGTGGCCGCCTCGCCGACCGCGGGCAGCCCCTTGCCGCGCACGTCCCCGATCAGGACCCGTACGCCGTCGAAGGCCCGGGTCGCCGCGTACAGGTCGCCGCCGATCTGGGCCTCGTCCTCGGCGGCCAGGTACAGGGAGGCGATCCGTACGAACCCCAGCTGCTCCGGCAGCGGCCACATCAGGACGTGCTGGGCGGCCTCGGCCACCGAACGGATCCGGGCGAGCTGGTCGCGCTTGCGGTCCCGGACCGCGCAGTAGAGCACGACCAGCACGGACAGCACCGAGAGGGTGATGATCTGCACGATGTTGTTGGCGGCGGACAGCCCGCCGTGCACGGCACCGATGAGGGTCTGCGCCGCCACGGCCAGCACCCCGACCGCCCCCGTGGTCCGCGGGCCGGCGAAGGACGCGGTGAGCGCCGGGGCGATGACCAGGGCGGGACCCAGGTGGATGTCGTCGGTGAACTGGGTGTCCACCACCGTGATCGCGGCGATGAGCGCGAACGGAAGCAGCAGCAGTACCTGACTCGACTGCCACGCCTGCCCGAGACCCGCCACGTCCTGCCGGTCACTCATGACATCAAGCCTGCCCCACCCCCGGGCGGTCGGCCATCCTGTGCCGGGCGAAAGGATCTGCCGGAGCCTGGGCCGCCCGGGCGAGGGCCCGGCAGCACCCGTGGATACCCCACAGGAGTACAAAAAAATCTCCCTCACCCTTGCGTCATATACCGGGTAGGGGTATAAGTGGAGTCATGGAGATACCCCTGAGGGGTATAGTGATCGTGGATACGGTCCGTGAGGAGGAGCAGACATGACCACCACCGCTTCCGATGCTGCCGAGGTCGAACTCGCCATCGGCGGCATGACCTGCGCCTCGTGCGCCGCGCGGATCGAGAAGAAACTCAACCGCATGGACGGAGTGCGGGCCACCGTCAACTATGCGACCGAGAAGGCCAAGGTCGCCTTCGACGACGGTGTCGCCGTGGCGGACCTCATCGCCACCGTCGAGGCCACGGGGTACACGGCTCAGGAGCCGACCCCCGAACCCGTCCGGGACGCCTCGGCCGGTTCCCCGGCCGACCGTCCGGACGACGAGCTGCGCACCCTGCGGCAGCGGCTGACCACCGCCGTGGTCCTCGCCGTGCCGGTGATCCTCATGGCGATGGTCCCGGCGTTGCAGTTCGAGTACTGGCAGTGGCTGTCCCTCACCCTGGCGGCGCCGGTCGTGACCTACGCGGCCTGGCCCTTCCACCGTGCCGCCTGGACCAACGCCCGGCACGGCGCCTCCACCATGGACACCCTGATCTCGGTCGGTGTGTCGGCCGCCTTCCTGTGGTCCCTGTGGGCACTGTTCCTCGGCACGGCGGGGACGCCCGGCATGACGCACCCCTTCGAGCTGACCATCGCCCGCACCGACGGAGCCGGGAACATCTACCTGGAGGCCGCCGCCGGCGTGACGGCCTTCATCCTGGCCGGACGGTACTTCGAGGCCCGGTCCAAGCGGAAGGCAGGCGCCGCGCTCAAGGCACTGCTGGAACTCGGCGCCAAGGAGGTCACCGTCCTCCGCGACGGCCGGGAACGCCCGCTCCCGATAGGGGAGTTGAAGGTCGGCGACCGCTTCGTCGTACGGCCCGGCGAGAAGATCGCCACCGACGGTACCGTCGTCGAGGGCTCGTCCGCGGTGGACGCGTCCATGCTCACCGGCGAGTCCGTCCCGGTCGAGGTGGGCGTCGGGGACGGCGTCACCGGGGCCACGCTGAACGCGGGGGGACGCCTCGTCGTGGAGGCCACCCGGGTGGGCGCCGACACCCAGCTCGCCCGCATGGCCCGGCTCGTCGAGGACGCCCAGAACGGCAAGGCGGCCGCGCAGCGGCTCGCCGACCGGATCTCCGGCGTCTTCGTCCCCGTGGTGATCGCCCTGGCCCTGGCCACCTTCGGCTTCTGGCTGGGCAACGGCGCCGGACTCACCGCCGCCTTCACCGCCGCGGTCGCCGTCCTGATCATCGCCTGCCCGTGCGCCCTGGGGCTCGCCACCCCGACGGCACTGCTGGTGGGAACCGGCCGAGGCGCACAGCTCGGCATCCTCATCAAGGGACCCGAGGTGCTGGAGAGCACCCGCAGGGCCGACACCGTCGTCCTCGACAAGACCGGCACCGTCACCACCGGCCGGATGACCCTGCTCGCCGTGCACCCCGCCGAGGGCACCGACGAACCGGAGGTGCTGCGCCTCGCCGGCGCCCTGGAGCACGCGTCCGAGCACCCCGTGGCACAGGCCGTCGCGGCCACCGCGGCGGACCGGGTCGGACCGCTGCCCGTACCGGAGGACTTCGCCAACGTCCCGGGGCGCGGAGTGCAGGGCGTCGTCGACGGGCATGCCGTCCTGGTCGGCCGCGAGCAGCTGCTCGCCGACTGGGCCATGTCCCTGCCGGAGGAACTGGCGCGGGCGAAGGCCGCCGCCGAGACCGCGGGTCGTACGGCCGTCGTGGTCGCCTGGGACGGGGAGGCCCGCGCGGTCCTTGAAGTCGCTGACGCGGTCAAGGAGACGAGCCCGGAGGCCGTACGGCGACTGCGCGACCTCGGACTCACCCCGATCCTGCTCACCGGGGACAACCGCGCCGTGGCCGAGGCCGTCGCCGCGGAGGTGGGCATCGCACCGGAGCACGTCTTCGCGGAGGTGCTGCCGCAGGACAAGGTGGACGTCGTCAAGCGCCTGCAGGGCGAAGGCCGTTCGGTCGCGATGGTCGGCGACGGGGTCAACGACGCCGCGGCGCTGGCCCAGGCCGACCTGGGCCTGGCCATGGGCACCGGGACCGACGCCGCGATCGAGGCGGGCGACCTGACGCTCGTCCGCGGGGACCTGCGCGTCGCCGCCGACGCCATCCGGCTCGCCCGCAGGACGCTCGGCGTCATCCGGTCCAACCTGTTCTGGGCCTTCGCCTACAACGTGGCGGCCCTGCCGCTCGCCGCGGCCGGGCTGCTGAACCCGATGATCGCCGGTGCGGCGATGGCCTTCTCCTCGGCCTTCGTGGTCGGCAACAGCCTCCGGCTGCGCCGCTTCCGGGCCACCGCCGGCTGACCGGTCCGGCCGGCCGGAGCCACGGGGCGTCCGCCCTGCCCACGCCGTACCGTTCGGCGCCGGCGGGGCGGAGGCCCCGTGGCTCCCTCGTTTCCACGGGCAGCCGGCAGGGCCCGTTCGCCGGCGGACGGAAGCTCGCGGGCCGGGGGCAGCGGAGCCACCGGGCCCCGGGCGGCGAGGTGCGACCCGTCCGTGCCCGGCGGCACGTTCGTGTACATCCCCGGTCGCGAAGGTGACGCGCACCGCGGCACCTGCTCGCGCGCACGGCGACGGCGTCCCTGCTGGGCACGGCCGCTCCGCCGTCCGCTTCCGCCCGCCTCGCCTCTCGCGGATCACGCAAGTGGCACGCTGCCCCGTCCGTCCGACGTGCGGATCCCCGGACGAGTCTTTAAAGGTTGCGCAATTCGGGAACCATTAGACTCGCCATTCCTCAACCGCCGTATGGTGCGGCAGCCGAGCATGCCGTGAGCGCCGCCGGCTTTCACTCTTCGGGGGACACATGTCGGATCCCGCGCTGTCGGGTACGGAGATCGGTGTCGTGTTCGAGCGGGTGCTCTCGCAGGCCCTGGGCTCCACGCAGATCGTGGACGCGCTGAAGCGCCCCGGCGCGACGCTCGACCGGGAGCGGCTGCGAGCCCGGGCGGCGAAGGCACGTACGGCCATCACCGCCGCGGCGGCCGTCGAGTACCAGGACTACCTCGTCGCGAGATCGGCGGACGCGGGACGGGGCGGGCCACCGGAGGCCGCGGGCCTCGCGGCGCCGTCGGTGAGCCGCACGGGCGGGCTGCTGGCCCTGTTCGCCGTGGCCGTACCGGGCCTGTCGGCCGTGGCCGCCGCCGTCTTCCTGATGTCCGGCTACGCCCTGCGTGTCGTCGGCGGCCGTCCTTACGTCGGCGACGGCCTGATCACGGTCGGCCTCCTCGCCGCCGCGGTGGCCGCCGGGGCGGCGATCGGCGACCTGGTCTGGATGCTGGCGACGGCGGCGCGCAACCATCCCGCCGGCGAGCCCGGCAGCGCCCTGGCCGACACCGGTCCGGAGGTGGCCGCGGCGCGGGCGGCGTGGGAACTCGCCCTGCTGGAGCGGGGGATGGTGCCGTTCCTGCTCGGCCGCATCGAGGAGGCGCGCATGCGGGAACGGGGCGATCACGCCGTGCGTTGAGTGCCCGCCGCACGGGCCGTGCCGCGCTGCCGTACGGGCGGTACGGCGTCGTCGTCCGGCCGGTACCGGCCGTGGGTGTTGCTGCCGTACGGGCCGCGCAGGTACCGGCCGTGCCCCGCGAGGCGTCGCCGGATCGCATCGGCCGCCTCGCTCGACCCGCCCCCGGCGAGGCGGAGGCGGGCGCCGGGCCGGACACCGGCCCTGCTATCTTCTACAGCACTGTAGAGGGAAGTTGGCTGCCGGTCCGCCTTGAGGCGTGGCGCGGCGGCCCCGGAGCGAGGGAAGCCGACATGGCCCTGTGGGACCGCATCAAGGACTCGGCGTCGCAGATGCAGACTCAGCTGGTGGCGAAGAAGAACGACCTGAAAAGCGGTGCGTTCCGGGACGCGAGCACGGCGATGTGCGCGCTCGTCGCCGCCGCCGACGGGACCATCGACCCGAGCGAGCGGCAGCGGGTCGCCCAGCTGATCGCCACCAACGAGGTGCTGCAGAACTTCCCGGCGGACGACCTGCGGCGCCGTTTCGAGGAGAACCTGGGCAAGCTGACCGCCGACTTCGACTTCGGCAAGGTCAGCGTGCTCCAGGAGATCGCCAAGGCGAAGAAGAAGCCCGCCGAGGCCCGGGCCGTGATCCAGATCGGCATCGTCATCGGCGGCGCCGACGGCGACTTCGACGCCACCGAGCGAGCCGTGGTCCGGGACGCCTGTTTCGCGCTGGACCTGCCGCCCCACGAGTTCGACCTGTGAGCGAGCCCCCTGTGGGCCGGACCGCGTCGCGGGGGCGAGGGACCGCGGCCCGCCCGCCGCGTCACCGGGACCGGATCACAGGGGTGTGGCCGCGTGCAGGAGCAGCAGCAGCGTGAAGGCCGAGTTGGCCGAGAACATCGCCGACAGCAGGGCTCCGGTCGCGGCGGTCCACAGGGCCAGGCCCACGGCGGTGAAGACGGGCGGCCAGGCGCGCCCGGCCGGTGCCGGCCCGAGCAGGGCCGCCACCCGGCGGGGGAGCGGCCCCGGCGAAGCGAACGCGGCGAACGCGGCGAACGGGGAGGCGGGCGTGGAGCGCGAGACGAGCGCCGCCTTGCCGATCGCCCGGGCGACCACCCGGCGGCTGCCGACGGCCTGGGCCGCCGCCTCGTCGGCCCAGCGCTCCGTCGTATAGGCCACGGCGCTCCGCAGCGGCCACAGGAACGGGTTGGCGCAGGCGGCCAGCCGGACCAGCAGCAGATGGCGGTGGTGCCGGGCCGTGAGATGGGTGCGCTCATGGGCGAACAGGGCCCGGCGTTCCGGCGGGGCGAGGTGGCCGAGCATGCCCGTCGAGACCACGACGCGGTCACGCGGGCCGCCCGGCAGCGCGTAGGCGTACGACTCGGTGGTGGGCAGCACCGCCACCTCCGTACGGGGCAGCCCGGCCAGGGCGCGGTGGGCGCGGCGCCGCAGCCAGTGGTGGCGCAGCAGCGTGCGCAGACCGCCGCCGAGCACCGCGAGCAGCGCGGGGATCGCGGCCTTGCCGACGATCTCGTGGCGCGGCACGCTCTCCCGCACCTCGGAGTCCGACCAGGCGTCCGGCAGCGGATTGCCGGGCAGCTGTGCGGTGCCGACCACCATCAGCAGCGCCAGGCACACCGTGCTGCACAGGGCCATGACCGAGGAGACACCGGTCAGCAGCAGTGTCGCGGTCCGGGGATGGAGACGGTGTTCGGCCAGGCGGGCGATCGGCCACGCGGTCAACGGCAGCAGCAACGGGAGGAAGACGAAGATCCCCATGGTGGTCAGTCCTCGTCGTCGGCCTGGTCCAGCAGCTCGCGCAGCAGCTGCTCGTCGTCCTGCGGCAGCGTGGTGACGAAGCTGGCCAGCACCGCCTTGCGGTCCCGTTCGCCGTCCAGGACCCGGTGCATCCTCAGCGCGGCGAGACCGGCCTCGTCCGCGGCGGGCAGCCACACGAACGAGCGGCCTTCACGCCGGCGTGTGACGGCGTCCTTGGCCAGCAACCGGGCCAGCACCGTCATCACGGTGGTGTAGGCGAGGCCGGCGGCCAGTCGGTCCTGCACCCAGCCGGCGGTCACCGGGCCCCCTGCCTCGTGGAGCGCCGCGAGCACCTGTGTCTCCAGTGCGCCCTGTGCCCGGCGCGGCCGGGTCGGATCCGGCTTCGCCACGTGCCCTCTCCCTTCTGCTCCCCCGCTGCCCGGCCTCTCCGGCCGACGGCGTCACATCGTATAGAGCCGGCGTACGGGGCCGGACCGCAGCGGTGGTCTGTCACCCCAGGGGCGTTTGGACCGGAGCCCGCCGGGAGCGCGGCGGCGCGGATCGCTGCCGCCGAAGGCCCGGGCCGGCTCCCGCCCTCCGGCCGCCCGCGGCTGTGCGGCGACCGCCTGGCGCATTCGATGAGGTCCGCACGCGCCGTCTCCACGATTACTTCTACAGTGTTGTAGATTCTAGTTCGGGTCCCGACACGGACCCGAACCGACCGTGCGTGTGGAGGAATGGAACATGGGTGTTTCCCTGGCCAAGGGCGGCAATGTCTCGCTGAGCAAGGAGGCGCCGGGCCTGAGCGCGGTGCTCGTGGGGCTGGGCTGGGACGTACGGACCACCACCGGGGCCGACTTCGACCTGGACGCGTCCGCGCTGCTGCTGAACTCCTCCGGCAAGGTCGTCTCGAACCAGCACTTCGTCTTCTACAACAACCTCAAGAGCCCGGAGGGTTCGGTGGAGCACACCGGCGACAACCTCACCGGCGAGGGAGAGGGCGACGACGAGTCCATCAAGGTCGATCTGGCCACCGTTCCCGTCGAGATCGAGCGGATCGTCTTCCCGGTCTCGATCCACGACGCCGAGTCGCGGGGCCAGAGCTTCGGCCAGGTCCGCAACGCCTTCATCCGCGTGGTGAACCAGGCGGGCGGCGCCGAGATCGCGCGCTACGACCTGTCCGAGGACGCCTCGACGGAGACGGCGATGGTCTTCGGCGAGCTGTACCGGGGCGGTGCCGAGTGGAAGTTCCGCGCGGTCGGGCAGGGATACGCCGCGGGCCTCGCGGGCATCGCCGCCGACTTCGGAGTCGATGTCTGAGCC
The DNA here is from genome assembly GCF_042896695.1 of Streptomyces sp. NPDC001270. Taxonomy (NCBI): domain Bacteria; kingdom Bacillati; phylum Actinomycetota; class Actinomycetes; order Kitasatosporales; family Streptomycetaceae; genus Streptomyces; species Streptomyces sp. NPDC001270. The sequence continues at coordinate 70,958 of NZ_JBIAXM010000023.1, forward strand.
GCCGGCGCACATCACAGACCCGTGTGAGGGCCGCGCCCCCGGCCCTCATACGCCTGTGCGGCCGGCGGGCCCGGGCGCCGGCCGGAGCGGAGCGTGAACGACCGGCCGTCGGGCCTGTGCCCGGCGGACCGGGCGGACTTCGCGCAGGTGGTCCTGGCGGCCCTGGACACCGCGGAGATCCGCGGCGCCCTGAGCACCGATCCCACCGGCAGGGCCGCGCTGCGGCTGCGGACCTGGGCGCTGGCGGCGGAGACGGAGATCGCCGCGGCCGTCCCCGACGAATACGGCGCCCATGTGGCAGCCCGGGCGCCCACCGACGGCGTCCGGACGGCTCCGCCCGCGCGTAACCGGCCCACCGGCCGGGATCTCCGGTTGCCGCCCGCCGCGCTGATGCCCCTGATCTCCGCCCTCTCCGCAGCCGTCCTGCTGCTCATCGGCTACGGGCTGCGCCTCGCCGGTGCGGCGACCCGGTTCGCAGGCTCGGTCCGCACGGCGGGCTGGACGCTGGCGGTGGTCGCGCTGGCCGGCGCGGGGATCGGCCTGTCGGCGCTGTCCCGGACGGTCCCGCGCACGGACGGCGGGCCGGACACGCGGAGCGCGCCCGGGACACCGCCCCGGCGGAGTGCGCCGGGGCAACCGGCCGGACCGGGCGGGTCCGGGGCGGCGGCGGACGCGGAGCGGGCCCGGCAGGCATGGCGGCAGGCACTCCTGGACCGTGGCGTCCTGCCGCATCTGCGGCGCCGGCTGCCCGAATCCCTCACCCCCTAGGCACCGAACACCCCCACGACAGAAAGAGAGACGACACATGTCGGTCAATTTGAGCAAGGGCCAGCAGATCAGTCTGAGCAAGTCCGACGGCAGCGCGCTGACCGCCGTCCGGATGGGACTCGGCTGGCAGGGCGCCCAGCGCAAGGGCTTCCTGGCCAAGCTGGCCGGCTCCCGGGACATCGACCTGGACGCCTCGGCGCTGCTCTTCGGCCGTCGGCAACTCGCCGATGTCGCCTTCTTCCAGCACCTGACCAGCGACGACGGATCCGTACGGCACCTCGGTGACAACCTCACCGGCGGCAGCGGCGCCGGCGACGACGACGAGGTCATCCTCGTCGACCTCGACCGGGTCCCCGGGCACGTCGACCAGATCGTGTTCACGGTCAACTCGTTCACCGGACAGACCTTCGCCGAGGTGCAGAACGCGTTCTGCCGCCTGGTCGACGAGAACACCGGACAGGAACTGGCCCGGTACACGCTCAGCGGCGGTGGCTCGTACACCGCGCAGATCATGGCCAAGCTGCACCGCGGGACGGGCGGCTGGCAGTTGCAGGCCATCGGCGAGCCCGCGGCCGGCCGCACCTTCCAGGACCTGCTGCCCGCGATCGTCGAACACCTGTGAGCCGGGCATGGCGTTATTCATTCATTGCGCAATCGGGGAACTGTATGGGTCCGCCCCCCGTTGATCACGATGGACGCGGGACGCGGAGCAGTAGCGGAGGACATGCATGAGTGTGCCCCTGACCAAGGGCGGCAACGTGGCACTGGGACGGCAGGCCCCCGGCCTGACCGCCGTGACGGTCGGCCTGGGCTGGCAGGCGAAGACGGGTTACGACCTGGACGCCAGCGCGCTCCTGTGCGACGCCTCGGGCAAGGCGCTGTCCGATGAACACTTCGTCTTCTTCAACAACCTGAGCAGCCCGGACGGTTCGGTCCGTCACTCCGGTGGCGGCCGCCCGGCGGGCCCGGACGACCAGCAGATCCAGGTCGACCTCGATCGTGTCCCGGTGGACGTGGTGAAGATCGTCTTCCCGGTCTCCCTCTACGAGGGCGTGGCCCGCGGCCAGTCCTTCGCACAGGTCCACCGGGCGCACATCCGCGTCCTCGACCAGCACGGCGGCGCCGAACTGGCCCGCTACGACCTCGCCGCGGGCGGCCTGTCGAACGAGACCGCGCTGGTCTTCGGCGAGTTGTACCGACAGGGCGCGGAGTGGAAGTTCCGCGCGGTCGGCCAGGGGTACGCCTCCGGGCTCACGGGCATCGCTGCCGACTACGGCGTGGACGTCCTGCGCGAGCCGGCGCCGGACCCGGTGCCCTTCGCCCCGGCGTCGGATCCTGCCGTCCCCGCCCCGCCCCCGCCGGCCACCGCTGTCCCCGCTCCGTCCCCACCTGGCGCGGCGGCCCCCGCCCAGCCCCCGGCCGCGTACGGATCACCGTCCGCCTCCATGGCACCGCCGCCGGCCGTCGTCGCCGCGCCTGTCCCGACATACCCCGCGTCATCCCCAGGGAGTTCCTCCGTGACCTGCTTCTTCGACCCCGACCACGGCCCCGGTGCGATGACGGTGAGCTGGTCCCCGCAGTGGGGCGTGCCGCGCCCGGTCCAGGTGTGCGGCGGTTGCGCGCAGCGCGTGCAGACCACGGCGCCGCCGTTCTACACACCGCCCCAGCCGGGGTATCCGCAGCCGATGCAGCAGGGGTATCCGCAACAGGCACCCGTGCAGCAGGGGTATCCGCAAACGGGCCCCGTGCAGCAGGGTTATCCGCAGCAGGGCTACCCGGCCCCGCACGACGACCAGCACCAGCAGGGCGGCCGTCGCTTCGGCACCGGCGCGCTCATCGGCGCGGGCGCCGCGGGCCTGGTCGGCGGCGCCCTGCTGAACGAGGCGTTCTCCGACGACGAACCGGACGTAGTGGTCAACAATTACTACGAGGAGTGACCGGCATCGGCGAAGAGTGACCGGATGTCATGAGAAGTGACCGGCCGTACCCCGCGGCAGCACGCCGTCCCGGGGCACGGCCGGGACCGCCCGGCGCCGCCTCACCTGGCCCCAGGCCCAGGTGAGGTACAAGGGTGCTGGTCGCGGGAGGGACACGAGGAAGGGCAGGACATGTCCGATGCCCGAGGGCCGAGGCGCCTGCGCTGGCTGCTGCCCGTAGTGGTCTTCGCCCTCGCGGTGTACGTCATCGTGCGCGCGGCCAACACTCCGCAGGGCGACGCCTCGCAGGGCGACCCCCCGCCGTCGCCGGGGCCGTCGGTCTCCTCCTCCGTCACCCAGGCCGGCCGGCCCACCGCCCCCGAGTCCCCGGTGGCCGCGTCCACCTACGACCCCGCCGACTACGCCTCCCAGGTCCGGGACTGGGCCCGGCGCACGGGGGTCGGCGCGCAGTTGCTGATGGCCGTCCTCTACAACGAGGCGTACAAACCCCACGACCCGAGCCTGGAGCGGGCCTGGCAGAAGATGAAACCGGACGCCGCCTTCGGGATCGCGAACATGCACCGCGCCACCTTCGACGAGGTCAAGAAGGGCCGCGACTTCGCCGGGCGCCGGTGGGAGGAACTGCCCGACGACCGGGACCTCGCGATCGAGTCCGAGGCGTGGTACCTGCACGACCTGGGCGCCCAGCTCCCCGCGCAGTGGCCCGCCTCCTACGACAGGGACGAACTGCTGGCCCTCGGATACAACACGGGCGCGAGCAACATGCTGGCCTTTGCCCGGGGGACGCCCCCGGGCAGTCAGGCCCGGTCCTACCTCGACAAGCTCCACGCCAACTGGGCCAAGGCGGGCCGGGCGGTCGGCACCTGACCCCCGGCGACCGGATGCCGGGGCGCCCGTCAGCTACGGGGTGTGCCGTCCCGGTCGACCACCCTGCCGGTGATCACGGTGCCGGCGGCGGACGAGCCGTTCGGCGGGTCCGTCTCCTTGAGCGCCTTGGCCTCGCTCTTGAAGATCCGCGCCGCCTTGCCCGCCGAGCGCGTCAGCTCGGGCAGCTTCTTGATGCCCAGGACCACGATGACGACGATGAGGATCACGGCCAGTTCACTCAAGCCGAACATCAGAGAAGCCCTTTCCCACGGTGGCGGAGCCGACCGGCACGGCGTACCGGCGACACCCTGCAATCTACACTGCTGTAGAAGTCTCTCCCGGAGGGAGACCGCTCGACAAGTCCGCCCGCCGGACGCGACGCCCGCCGGCCGTCACCGGCCCTGTGACGGAGCCCGGGGCGACTGCTAAACTTGCGGGTCGATTCATTTCGGGCAGGTGGCCCGGGTTGTTTGGGGGTTGGTGTGGCAACAGGTCGTGTGGTGAGGTTCGACAGCGCTCGCGGATATGGGTTCATCTCTCCGGATCACGGGGACGAGGACGTCTTTCTGCACGTGAACGACCTCAAGATCGCCGAGTCCATGGTGCGTACCGGACTTGAGGTCGAGTTCGAGATCGAGGAAGGGGAGCGCGGCCCCAAGGCGTCGTTCATCCGGCTGGCACCGGGAGCGAGCGCACGGCTCGGCTCCGCGGGGGCCGCCGACGACTCGCTCTGCGACGTCCTGCAGACGGTCGAGTTCACCAACGAGATCACGGAACTCCTGCTCCAGGCGGCGCCGACCCTGACGGGTCAGCAGATCGTGCAGATCCGCCGCGAGTTCCTTTCGTTCGCCAAGAAGCACGGCTGGACCGAGGACTGATCCTCCGGCCGGCCAGGACGGACGCCGGGGCGGCAGCCGCCCCGGCAGTTCCGTAGGACTCACCCGCGGCGGTTCCGTTCGGGTGTGCTCCGGTGGCGCCGGGGCTCGCGAAGCGGCTTGCTGGTGGCATCAGCCGCCGGACAGGAAGCGAGCCGCGGATGCAGACGACGGCGTCGGGCAAGCCGGTGCTGCGGACCCCACGGGCCGCCGGCGTCGCGGGAATCGTCTTCGCGCTGCTGCTCGGCGCGGCCATGGTACTCATCCGGCTCGGCATCCCCGAAGGCGCCGAGGCGGTCACCGCCGCCGGTTTCGCCGACACCACGCGGCGCGACGCGGTGCACGCGGCGCTCGTCCTCGTACCCTTCGCCGGGATCTTCTTCCTGTGGTTCGTCGGCGTCGTACGCAGCCACGTGGGCGAGGCCGAGGACCGGTTCGTCGCCACCGTCTTCATCGGCAGCGGCCTCGTCTTCGTCGCCACCCTGTTCGCGGCGGCAGCGGCGGCCCAAGCGGTACTGGCCACCGCGCACACCCACGGTCCGCCCCCGGGGTTGCCGACCTGGGACTTCGGCCGCCACCTGGCGTACACCCTGATGACCGGATACGCGACGCGCATGGCGGCCGTCTTCACCTGTTCCCTGTCGGTGATGGGCCACCGGTTCGGCGTCCTGCCGCGGTGGCTGACCCTGCTGGGCTTCCTCACCACCCTCACCCTGGCCTTCGTCTCCTCGAACGTCCCCTGGGCCGAGCTGGTGTTCCCGGCATGGGCGCTGGTCGTCAGCGTTTACATCCTCGTCGTCGGCGACCGCCCACCCCTGGCCCCGACGGCGGGGGCCTGACCGGCACGCGACCGTGGTCCCGCGATCCGCACGCCGCCCAGCGCCGCAGCCGCACCGCCCGTGGGTGTCCGGCCGCGTCCCTCACCCGATCGGTCCGCGCCGACGGGCGGGGCCCGCCCCGCCGCTCCCATCCTGGCGAGGGGAGATGACCGCCGTCCGGAAGTGGCCGCCGAGCGGGCGGCGCGCGACGGACCTGGCCGCCGGAGGGCCGAGCGCTGATGAGGCTTGTCGTCGATCTCAACAAGTGCCAGGGATACGCCCAGTGCGCCTTCCTCGCTCCGGACGTCTTCGCCATGCACGGCAATGAGTCGCTCATCTACGACCCGCGGGCCGAAGAGGAACAGCGCGAACGAGTCGCCCGGGCGGTCGCCGCCTGCCCCGTACAGGCGATCACGGCCGACGGTACGGACGGCCACCCGGACCGGCCCGCCGGTTCTGCCCAGGAGGCGACCCATGGCCGCTGACTACATCGAATGGCTCCGCCACGAGGGCCGGATCGTCGTCGTCGGCGCCTCGCTGGCCGGACTGCGGGCCGCCGAGACGCTGCGCGCCGAGGGCTTCACCGGGTCGCTCACCATGATCGGTGACGAGCCCTACGACCCCTACGACCGGCCGCCGCTGTCCAAGGCGGTCCTGCTCGGCATGGCCTCCGCGCACCACACCGAGCTGCCCAGGCGCCTGGAGATCGACGCGAAGTGGCGCCTCGGCGTAGCGGCGACCGGCCTCGACCTGACCGGCAAGAAGGTCCGGCTGGCGGACGGGGACGAGGTCGAGTACGACCGGCTGCTGATCACGACCGGCGTCCGGGCCCGGCCCTGGCCCGACAGGTCCGAGGCGTCCCTGGACGGCGTCTTCCTGCTGCGCACCCGGGACGACGCGGCCAACCTCTATCGCCGGCTGAAGGCCGGCCCGCGCCGGGTGTTCGTCATCGGCGCCGGTTTCTCCGGTTCGGAAGTCGCCTCCGCCTGCCGGGAGATGGGCATTCCGGTCACCGTGGCGGAACGAGCCGGTGGACCCCTGGTGGGCGCCCTCGGCGGGGTGATCGGCGCGGTCGCCGCCGACCTGCACCGGGAGCACGGCGTCGACCTGCGCACCGGCGTCACCGTCACCGCCCTGGAAGGCGACTCGGTGGGCAGGGTGCGCGCCGCGCACCTGTCCGACGGGAGCGTCGTCGAGACGGACGTCGTGATCGTCTCGCTCGGCGCGATCCGGAACACGGACTGGCTCACCGGTTCGGGGCTCGCCGCGGGACCGCGGGGCATCGCCTGCGACGCGGGCTGCCGCGCCTTCGACTTCCGGGGCATCGTCACCGACGACGTCTTCACGGCCGGTGACGTCGCCCGCTCCCCGCACGCCCTCTTCGGCTACCAGTTCCTCTCCCTCGAACACTGGGGCAACGCCGTCGCCCAGGCCGAGGTCGCCGCGCACAACATGGTCAGCCACGGCGCGGACCGACGGCCGCACCTGTGGGTGCCCGCGTTCTGGTCGTCCCAGTTCGGCGTGAGCATCAAGTCGGTCGGCGTGCCGCCGATGGGCGAGGAGATCATGATCACGCAGGGTTCGCTCGCCGAACGCCGGTTCGTCGGTGTCTACGGCCACCAGGGCCGGATCATCGCAGCCGTCAGCTTCGACAACACCCGGTGGCTGGAGTTCTACCAGCGGATGATCGAGGAGGGCGCGCCGTTCCCGGTGGAGTTCCCGACCGTCGACCGCCGGCCCGAGGGCCGCAGACCGGTCCCGGCCGACTTCCCCGATCCGTCCCTGCCGACGCACGGCCCGACCGTCACCCTCACCGGCTACTCACCGTCGGACCGGCGGCTGGTCTTCACCCCGGCCCGGCACTGACGGACCCCGGCCGCCGCCGCCCTCGACACCCCCACGCCCGAAGGACCCGTCATGACGCACGCCTCGCTCCTGCGCCAGATCACCGATTACGCCACCCGCGCCGACCCGTACCCGCTGTACGAGGAACTGCGCAAGACCCCGGTCCTGCACGAGGAAGAGGGCGGCCCGTACGCCATCAGCGGGTACTACGACATCGAGAGCCTCCTGCACGATCCGCGCATCAGTTCCGACGCCACCAACCTCGCCGCGATCGGTGACGATCAGCCGACCGGGCCGGAGGCGGCGGGACTGCCGCCGAGTTTCATCCGGCTCGACCCGCCGGAACACGACCGGCTGCGGCGGATCGCCAACAGCTCCTTCGGTCCGCCGCACCGCCCGCGGCGGCTGGACTCCATGCGCGACGAACTCCTGCAGATCGTGACGGACCTGATCGACGGCTTCGGGGACGCCCGCCGGATCGACCTGGTCGACCAGTTCGCCTACCCCTTCCCGGTGACCGTGATCTGCCGGCTGCTCGGGGTCCCGCGCGAGGACGAACCGCGCTTTCGCACCTGGGTCGACCCGATCGTCGCGAGCCTGGACCCGGCCCTCCACGCGCAGGAGAACGCCGACCAGCGCAGGGCGGCGCAGGAAGCGCGCGTCCAGCTCGGCATGTACCTGGCCGGACTGGTCGAGCAGCGCGCCAAGGACCCCCACGACGACATGCTCTCCGACCTGGTGACCAGCCACGGCGAGGACGGCGCCATGACGATGATGGAGGTGCTCAGCACCTCGGTGCTGCTGCTCATCGCGGGCCACGAGACCACGGTGAACCTGATCACCAACGGCATGCTCACCCTGCTGCGCCACCCCGAGTACCTGCACCGGCTGCGCGACGACCCCGGCCTGGCCGCCAGGATCGTGGAGGAACTGCTGCGCTACGAACCCCCCGTGCAACTCGTCACCCAGCGCACCTGCATCGCGGACGTCGACGTGCGCGGAGTGACCATCCCGCGGGGCTCACGCATCTGGCTCGTCCTCGCCGCGGGCAACCGCGACCCGGAGCGCTTCCACGAGCCCGACCGGTTCGACCCGGACCGCGGGGACATCCAGCACCTCGGCTTCGGCAGCGGCATCCACAGCTGCTTCGGCGCGCCGCTGGCCCGGATCGAGACCCAGATCGCGCTGTCGGAACTGGCCCGCCGCCTGGACAACCCCCGCCTCGTCGAGGACCCGCCGCCCTACCGGGAGAACGCGCTGCTGCGCGGCCCCCGCCACCTGGACGTCAGCTTCGACGACCTGCGGCCCTGACCGGCGGCGCACCACGGGGACGATCACCGACCCCGGCAGGCCCAGCCAGGAGGAGCCGGTCCGCCACGGCGGACACCTCACGTCCTGAACATCCAGGAACGGGTGCCGAACGCCGTGCACGACCGTGACGCCACCTCCGCGGCCCGCGCCAGGGCCACGGCGAAGTGGCCGGCGCGGTCCCGTTCGCCGTCCCGCCCGGCCGACGCCCAGTGGTAGGCGAACGCCCCGTGCAGGAAATCGCCCGCGCCGAGGGTGTCCACCACCGCCGTCGGCCCCACCTCGACCATGCCCTCTCCGTCGGGACCGGACCAGACCAGAGGTTCCGCGCCCCTGCTGACGGCGGCCCAGGTCACCCCCTGTTCATGCAGGTACGCCAGCGTCGAAGCGGGCGTCGTCGCGCCCGGCGGCCGGAAGTCGGCCGAGCAGACCGCCACGTCGACGAAGGACAGCAGGGTCTGCGTGCCCTCCTTCCAACTGCCGCCGTCCAGCACGGTGGGACGGCCCGCGGCACGCGCCGCCCGTGCGGCGGCGATCGCCACCTCCATGTGGTGACCGTCGAGTTCCACGACGTCGCAGTCGGCCACCAGGGCGTCAAGGCCGTCCGGCGCGACCAGCCGGTGGCGGGTGGCGTTGGTGGAGGCGACCGCCCGCCTGCCGGTCGCGGCGGTCACCAGGACCGACGAGACCGCGGGCGGCTCCGCCGTGTCACCCGCCAGGTCGTCCACCGTCACACCCAGGGCCGCCAGATCGGCCGTGGCCGTCAGCGCCAGCGGATGGCGGCCGAGCCCGGTGAGCAGTCCGGCCCGGCCGCCCAGATGGCCGAAGACGGCGGCGGCGTTGGCGGCGGGCCCGCCGGCGGCCACCGTCTGGTCGAGGGCCGTCAGTTTCTCGTCGGGTCCGGGTACCCGGTCCACCAACTGGACCACGTCCAGGGTGCACAGGCCGACGAACAGCCCCGCGGGACGCCGCCGTGTGCCGTGTTCCATCCGTCGGCTCTCCTCCCGCCGTGGCGCCAGGCGATCAGTGTACGAACGTGCCCGGCCCGCGGTGGGGTGCGCCCGCTACCTGCTGAAGTGCCGGCGCAACTGGGCGACGAGCAGGTTCGGGTCCTTGCGGGTGGAGCGGGCGGCGCCGGGCACGTAGACAGTGCGCCCGCGCACGGCCACGGAGGTCGGGTCGGACAGGCCGTCCCGCTGCACGAGCACGACCGTGTGGGTGCCGTCCGGGCGGACCAGAGCGACCCGGTTGGTCTCGGACAGCGCCGCGAAGACGGTCGTACCGGGCCCGGGGAAGGCGAAGTCGTCGATCCCGCCCAGCCCGGTCGCCCGGGTCTCGATCGCGCCCGCCGAACCGTCCGACCGGACCGGGATGCGCAGCAGCGTCCCGCGGTCGGAATTGGACACCCACACGGCGTCGCGGTGCACCTTGACCCCGTTGGCCCCGAAGCCGTCCGTCCGGCGGACGGAGGCCGGCCGCAGCGCGGACGCCCTGGCCCAGGCGGTGGGCGTGCCGCCGTCCCGCGGAATGCGCCACACCGTGCCCAGCACCGAGTCGGCCGCGTAGAGCACGCCCCGCCGCTCGTCCAGGGCCAGGCCGTTGGGCAGCCCGTCGGTGGGCAGCTGGGCGATCTGCCGGGGCGCGGAGCCGTCCCGGCCGATGCGCCAGACGCCGGTCCTGCCGGTCCCGGTGGCGTAGGTGACATACAGCGTGCCGTCCTGGGCGCGGACGATGCCGAAGACCAGGGCGTCGTGCACGACGGGCGTGTCCGGGCGGGCCTCGGCGGGCAGGGTGGCCAGCACCCGGGTGCGGCCCTGCGCGGTGACGTTGGCGACCTGCCGGGCGGACGCGAAGGTCAGATCGGCCGAGCCGTCGGGCTCCAGCGCGATGTTCTCCGGCGTCTGACCGGCGGCCAGGTCGAAGTGGGCGACGACCCGCGGAGCCGACATCAGCGGCTCGCCGCTCACCGCGGGAGCCGACGTGAGCACGCTGAGGCCGACCGCGGCCGCGGCGACACCGGCCAGGCGGGGGAGTCGGGGCATGGGTACCTCTCTTCGGGCGGAGCGGGTGGCACCGGGCGTGCGGCGCGGCGCGACACCAACATGGCGGCGGTCGTCCCGGGCGGCGGCAGCCGTGGCCGGAATGTCGCCCGAGCGGCCCATGCCGGTCGGCTGCTTGCCACGCGCCCGGGTGATGCCTCGACCGCCCTCAGACCCAGCCGTCCAGCGCCTCCATGAAGCCGTCGAAGTCGTCGCGGTGCAGGGTGTGGCCGGCCCCGCTGACCGTCCGCACCTCGAAGCCACGCCGCGTCAACTGCCCCTGCAGGGCGGCGGTCACGAGAGAACTGGGATCGGCCGCCAGCACCAGCGAGGGCACCACGGCACGCGCCGGGGTCCGGCTGACCGCGTACACATCGGCGATCGCGTACGCGGTCGTGGGATCCCAGTCCGCGAGTGTGGCCAGTTCCACCTCCACGTCAGCCTCCTCCCAGCGCGGGTTGAGGCCGGAGATCACCTCCCGGGTGGCGTGCTTGAACGCGGTGAACCGCGCCGCCCCGGCCCCGGCCGCCGGCCTCATCTCCCAGGCCGGGTCGCAGTAGACGGCACGGGCCGGAGCGAGCCGTTCGACGGCGCCGGCCAGCGCCATCGCCCCCAGCGAATGCCCGATCGCCAGCTCCGGAGCGGCCGGAAGGGTGTCGACCAGGTCGTCGGTCCAGCTGTCGGCGCCGTACTCGCCCCGTCCGCTCGCGCCGTGGCCGCGCAGGTCCACCGCGACCACCCGGTAGCCCCGGTCGGCCAGCGCCGGACCGACACGGCGCCAGGTCCTGTGGTCCGCCATGATCCCGTGGACCAGTACGGCGACCCGCTCGCCGTCGCCCCACTCACGGGTGTGCAGCTTCATCGGCATGTCCCTTCCGGCCCGGTTCGCCACGATCCTGGGCACCGGGTTCCGCCGATCCTGTCACCGGACCGACGCCGGGACCGGGAACGGCGTCACCGACGGCCTCCGTCCGCGGCGCGGGCGTCCCCGTCCCGGCGCGCCGGTCCGCGGTCCGCGGACTTCCGCTGCTTCAGGCGCCCTTGACAGTGTGCGTACTGTTTCGCGACGTTTGACGCTCATGCGACGATGCGGAAACCGGCGCCACGGGCCGACGACCGGGGACGGGCGCGCGCCGGCCGAGACGCACGGAAGCGGCGGGACGCGGCCACCGCGTCACAGGGGGGAAGGTCGACGATGCGAGCCATGAACAGTGAACCGGACGGCACACACGTCCTGTCAGCCCGGTACGAGACCGGAACGTCCTGCGCGCAGCCCGCGGAAGGGCGGTCGAGCTGAGGTGGACATCACCATCCACAGACCCGAGGAGCTGACCGCCGCCCAGCTGCGCTCCTGGCACCGGGCGATGGACGAATCACCCGAGTACGCCAATCCCTTCCTGGCACCCGAGTTCGCGCTGGGGATCGGCCGGCACCGCGGTGGCGCGCGGGTGGCCGTGCTGCACGAGGACGGCGGGCCCGTGGGGTTCCTGCCCTACGAGCGCACCGCCCTCGGCGTCGGCCGGGCGATCGGTCTCGGCCTGTCCGACTGCCAGGCGCTCGTGCACCGGCCCGGTGTCTCGTGGGACACCCGCGAGCTGCTGCGCGCCTGCGGTCTCTCCCTCTTCGAGTTCGACCACCTCGTCGAGGGGCAGCGGCCGTTCGCCGCGCACGTCACGGGGCTGTTCGCCTCACCGGTGATCGATGTGAAACCCGGTGACGGCGGCTATCCGGAATGGCTGCGCGGCGCCTACCCGTCGCTGGCCAGGACGACGCTGAAGAAGGAACGCCGCATCGGTCGCGACGTGGGCGAGGTGCGGTTCGTCTTCGACGAGCGCGACCCCCGGATGCTGCGGCTGCTCATGCGCTGGAAGTCCGCCCAGTACCGCAGGACGGGACGCATGGACCGGTTCGCGCGGCCGTGGATCGTCGACCTGACGGAGCACCTGTTCCAGGTCCGTGAGGAGCACTTCACCGGGGTGCTGTCCGCGCTCTACGCCGGCGACCGGCCGGTGGCGGCGCACTTCGGACCGCGGTCGAGCACGGTGCTGGCGGCCTGGTTCACCGCCTACGACCCCGACCTCCACTACTACTCGCCGGGCCTGATGATGCATCTGCGCACCACCGAGGCAGCGGGCCGGCACGGGGTGACGCTCGTGGACCTGGGGCGCGGGGACAAGGAGTACAAGGACTGGCTCAAGACCCGCGAACTGCGGGTGGGGGAGGGGTTCGTCACCCGCCCGCACCCGGTGGCGGCGGTCCACCGGCTGTGGCGCCGGCCGGTGCGCGGCCTGCGGAACACCGTCCTCGCCCATCCTGGGCTGCGCGCTCCGGCCGACCGGCTGCTGAAGACGGTCGGCGCACTGCGCACGTCCCGCAGCGCGGGCCCCGGGCGTCCTTCCGCTTCGTGATCCGCCGGCGGGTGCTCCCTTCCTGCCCGCGCGCCCCGGGCCGGGACCGGGGTCGGGTTCAGCGCAGCGTGGGGGCCGGCGGGGTCCAGCGCCGGCTGCGGGGCGGGCTGGTGGAGACGCCGTAGTGCTTCTTCAGCTGTTCCGGGACGGCGTAGTGCATGACGCGACCGCGGGTGAGGGACGACAGCTCGAAGACGGTGGTGAGATGGCCGAGCCGGTCCAGGGCCCACGCGCCGAGCGGGGAGCGGTCCTCGATGGCCTCCAGGACGCCGAGCAGGTGGGGGACCGCCTTGACGACCGTGTCCCAGGGGGTGCGCGGCACGTCCAGCCAGTCGGCGCAGGTGTCGCCGACGAGGTGGCGGATCAGGGCGGAGACGATCGGGTCGAAGAAGGTGCCGGGCACGACCTCCTCGTACAGGTCGATCAACTGCCGGGTCAGCTCGGCGCCTTCCTCGGACGGCCCCATGTGGGTGACCATGTACAGGTCCAGGAACGCGCGGGCCTCGGCCAGGTTCTTCGGCACGGCGTCCTGGTCGACGCCGAGGATCGCGCCGACCACACGCCAGGCATAGAAGTACGCCTCCGCGCCCTCCGTGCTCATGTGGATGCCCAGCCGGTGCAGGCTGTCCAGGACCACCAGGGAGAAGAACATCTGCCCGCCGATCATGTCCTCCTGGCAGATCGGCGTCCCCCACTCCGCGACGTCCCAGCGGTTCTCGCGCTTCAGGTGGTGGCGGATGGACGCGTGCAGCAGGCGGACCTTCTGGGCCGCCGGGATGAACCGGCTGCCGGCCTCGAACGCGTCGGGCTGCATGAGGTAGACCGTGAACTGCCCGGTCTCCGCCATCCGTTTGGACGGGTAGCGCAGTGAATGGGTCGCCGACAGCAGCCGGGCCACCCGGGGGACGACGTAGCAGGCGGGCATGGCGGCGAAGGACAGCGCGGTGGAGATGTGGACGTTGTTGTCGATGAAGAACAGCCGTGCCTTCTCCATCTCCGCCCAGTCCACCCAGTCCGGCGGGGCGCTCGTCGCCGCCAGGTACTCGCGGGCCGCCTCGGGCAGCCCGTCGGGCAGCGGGGCACCGGCCGTGGAGACGTACCGCATCAGGGTGTTGAACTTTCCGACCTCCCCGCGCTCGAAGAGTGCGGCCACGGTGGCGTCGGCGAGTTCGTCGCCGCGGTGCCGCAGCGCGTGCATCGACGCCTCGGTGTAGGTCATCGCAGAACTCCTTGTCTCACCGGGACGTACTGGTCCTGGACGTACTGGTCCTGGACGTACTGGTCCTGGACGTACCGGTCCTGGGCGAATCGGTGCTGGAGGAATGGGTGCTGGAGGAATCGGCCCTGGGGGAACCGGTCCCGCACGGACCGGTTCCGGCAACCGGGGAACGGGCGGGCCGCCTGGGGCGGGCGGTCAGTGCCGGCGTACTGTCGCGGTGTGCGCCAGGACGGTCAAGGCGTCGGCGGCGTGGTCCGGGACGTCCATGTCGTGCACGGCGCGGACGGCCTCCTCGACCCGGGCACCGATCATGCTCTCGACGCGGTCGGGCGCCTTCAGCCGGTCCATCACCTCGCGCACCGACCGCAGCCGGTCCGCGTCCGGGCCGCGCCGGCCCAGCGCGGAACGCAACTGCGCGCGCTCGGCCTCGTCCGCGAGCCGCCACGCCTCGGCCAGTACCGCGGTCGGCCGGCTCGCCCGCAGGTCGTCCGCGCTGGCCTTGCCGGTACGGGCGGGATCGCCGAACAGGCCGAGCAGGTCGTCCCGCAACTGGAACGCCTCGCCCAGCGGCACCCCGTACGCCGAGTAGTCCTCGCGCAGTCGGCGCGAGGCGCCGGCCAGCGCACCGCCGATCAGCAGCGGCTGCTCCACGGTGTACTTGGCCGTCTTGTACCGGATCACCTTCAGCGAGGCCGACGTGTCCGGCGCGGACCCGGTGCGCAGGATCTCCAGGCACTCACCGGCGACCAGGTCACGAGCCAGCGCCGCCCACAAGGGGCGGGCCCGCGCCAGATAGGCGGCGGGCAGCCCGCTGGCCGCGAACAACTGCCCGGCCAGCGACATCAGCAGGTCGCCCACCAGCATCGCCAGCGAGCGGGCCGCGCTTGCCGCCCGCGGCCGTCTGCGCAGCGCCTCCCGCAGGGCCACATGGACGGTCGGCCGGCCGTGCCGCAGCGGACTGTCGTCGATGAGGTCGTCGTGCACCACGGCCGCCGCGTGCACGAGTTCCATGGAGGCCGCGGCCCGCAGCAGCGCCTCGCTGTCGGGCTGGCCGACGGCCCGCCATCCCCAGTAGCAGAAGGCCGACCGCAGCCGTTTGCCGTCCGCGACCGCGGCCTCCACCTGCTCGGCGACCGGGCCCAGGTCGGCGTCGATGGCCAGCAGCTGGTCCGTTTCCTGTGCCACGAACCGCGTGAGCACCTCGTCGACCCGGGCCTTGAACGCGGCCGGCTCGTAGCGGTCACCCGCCATTACGGGCCTGTCGGGCCACGACGTGCCGGGCCAGCACCTCCAGGTGGGCCGGCGGGACGACCGCGTACCGGTCGAGGGCCAGCCGGCCGCGTGCCGCCAGATCCCGTTCCGCGTCCGACGCCAGTTCCGCCGCGTCCGAGCGGCGCAGCAGCCCGCGCACCGTCCCCACGGCCGAACCCAGCGTGCTCACCGCCAGATCGGCCAGTCCCGCAGCCAGCAGCACCGCCTGCCGGTCCAGTGCCCCGCCCTGCCCAGACTCGCGCGTCATGTCCCTCCCCGCCCGAAGGCCACCGGGCCGGCGCCGGTCGTGCGCCGCCCCCGTCCAGCGTCGCCCCGTCCGGCCGGTCGCGGGCGGCCGAACTCACCAACGAGTGAGCATCGCGTACGCATGTACGAAAATCTCGGAGTTGCGCGGCTGGGCCGGGAGCCGGTTCCCGGACCGGGGAGACTGGAGCCATGTCGATGGAGGGCACCGCCGCCTACCGCGCCTGCCGCGGACCACTGCCGGGTCTCGTCGAACGGGCCCTGCGGGCCGCCCGTGCGCACGGCTTCGGGTTTTCCTGCCGGCCCGAACAGGGACGGTTGCTCCAGGTGCTGGCGGCCGGAGCCCGCGGGCGGATCGCGGAGACCGGGACCGGGTGCGGGGTGGGCCTCGCCTGGCTTGCCGAAGGCGCCGGACCGGACGTGGAGTTGGTCAGCGTCGAACGGGACCCGGTGCGGGCGCGGGTGGCCGCCGAGGTGTTCGCCGGTCTGCCCCGGGTGCGGGTGCTGTGCGCGGACTGGACCGCGGTGTACGAGCACGGTCCCTACGATCTCCTGGTGCTCGACGGCGGCGGCCAGGCGAAGGCGGACGGCGCCGCCGACCCACGGCTGCTGCTGGCGCCCGGCGGGGTGCTGGTCGTCGACGACTTCACCCCTTCCCGGTCGTGGCCGCCCACCCACGGCGGCCGGCCCGACACCGCACGGCTGCACTGGCTGGCCCATCCGGCGCTGCGCACCGTCGAACTGCCGCTCGCGGCCGATCTGAGCGCGCTGGTCGCCGTGCGGCGTGCTGACGGCGAGGACGGCTGACACCCGTGCGGGCAGTCGGCGCAGGGGCCGGAGCCGGGTAGCCTGACGGCCGTGAAGGTGGGCACTGCGGAGACCCGGCTGATCGTGCTGCGCGGCAACAGCGCCTCCGGCAAGTCGTCGGTCGCGGCGGGTCTGCGGGAGCGGTTCGGCCGCGGCCTGGCCCTGGTCGGCCAGGACAACCTGCGCCGCGTCGTCCTGCGCGAACACGACCGGCCCGGCGCGGCGAACATCGGCCTGATCGACCTGACGGCCCGCTATGCCCTGGACGCCGGGTACCACGTGGTGGTGGAGGGCATCCTCTACGCCGACCACTACGGCGACATGCTCGCCCGGCTGCGCGCCGACCACCGTGGCCGGACCCACGGCTATTACCTCGACGTGCCGTTCGAGGAGACCCTCGCCCGGCACGCCGGCAAACCGATCGCCGACGAGGTCGACGCGGACCGGCTGCGCGAGTGGTACCGGCCGTCGGACCTCCTGCCCGGCGGCGTCGAGACGGTCGTCGGCGGCGACAGCACCCTGGTCGCGACCGTCGACCGCGTCATGGTGGACACCGGCCTCGCGGGACTGCCGGCCCGGGACCGCTGACGGCTCTGCCGTGCCTCGCCCGCGGCCCGGTCGCGGTCCGAGGCATCCGCGTGGGCCCCGCCGCTGCCGTGCCCGTGCATCGGCGCCTCGCCCGGCCGTGGTGCGCGAGCCGTCGTACGCTGCCGGAGTCGGCTGCCGGGACCGTCCGAGGGGAATCCACAGGCGATCCACAGGCGAGCCGCAGGGAATCCGAAGGGAACGGGACATGAGCACACTCCGCACCGCTGCACCGGTCCGTGTCACGCCCGAGGGCCTGGGCTGGGAGCCCAGCGGACGCTGGGTGCGGGGCCGTACGAAGGGCGTCACCGTCGTCGACAGCCGGCACCCCGTGCTCGTGTGGGAGCCCGGCGTGCCCGTGCCGCTGTACGCCTTCCCGCGCGAGGAGGTCCGCGAGGATCTGCTGCGCCCGGCCCAGCACCCCCGCACCGGCACCCACACCGGTTCGCGGATCTTCTACGACCTCCGCGTCGACGGCGAGTGGCTGGAGAACGCGGCCTGGACCTTCCCGGCCGCCGACCTGGCCGGCCACCTCGCCTTCGAGTGGTCCGCGCGCACCGGCCGGGGCCTGGACCACTGGTACGAGGAGGAGGAAGAGATCTTCGTCCACCCCCGGGACCCGTACAAACGGGTGGACGCCCTGCCCAGCAGCAGGCACGTCCTGGTCGAGATCGACGGCACGGTCGTGGCCGACACCCGGCACCCGGTCCTGCTCTTCGAGACGGGCCTGCCGACCCGCTACTACCTCCCCCGCGAGGACGTCCGCCTCGACCTGCTCCGCCCCACCAGCCACAGCACGGCGTGCCCGTACAAGGGCACCGCCGAGTACTGGTCCTGGCGGGGCGGGGCCGACGTCCCGGCGGACATCGTCTGGAGCTATCCCGAGCCCCTTGCGGCGGTCGCGGCGGTCAAGGGCCTGCTCGCCTTCTACAACGAGGCCGTCGACATCACCGTGGACGGCGAGCGTCCGGCCCGCCCCGACACGCACTTCGGCGCGGCGCTGTCGGGACGGTCCGCGGACTGAACCCCCTCCGGCGCCGCGCCCCGGACGGGGGGCCGCTCGCGAACCGGGGCCGCGGGGAGGAAAGAATGGGACGCCGAGCGATGGATCAACGACGCGGAGGAACGGACCCATGCCGCACGAGCGAGCGGGCACGCCGGCCCGGCCCGAGGACCTGGTGGATGTGGCCCGGCTGGTCACGGCGTACTACGCGCTGCACCCCGACCCTGCCGAGCCGGCCCAGCGGGTGGCGTTCGGCACCTCGGGACACCGCGGGTCGTCCCTGGCGACCGCGTTCAACGAGGACCACATCGCCGCCACCAGCCAGGCGATCTGCGAGTACCGCGACAGCCAGGGCGTGACCGGTCCCCTGTTCCTCGGCGCTGACACCCACGCGCTGTCGGAGCCCGCGAAGGTCACCGCGCTGGAGGTGTTCGCGGCAGGCGGCGTGCGCGTGCTGATCGACGAGGCGGACGGCTACACCCCTACACCGGCCGTCTCGCACGCGATCCTCACCCACAACCGGGACCGCTCCTCGGGCCTCGCCGACGGAGTGGTGGTCACTCCCTCGCACAACCCGCCCGCCGACGGCGGCTTCAAGTACAACCCGCCCAGCGGCGGCCCCGCCGCCTCCGACGCGACGGCCTGGATCCAGGACCGCGCCAACCAGATCATCGCGGGCGGCCTGAAGGACGTACGGCGGATCCCCTACGCCCGAGCGCTCGCCGCGGACACCACCGGGCGCCACGACTTCCTCGGCCGCTACGTCGCCGACCTGCCGAGCGTGCTGGACCTGGACGCGATCCGGGCGGCCGGTGTGCGTATCGGCGCCGACCCGCTGGGCGGGGCGTCGGTCGCCTACTGGGGCCGGATCGCCGAGGAGCACCGGCTCGATCTGACGGTGGTCAATCCGTACACCGATCCCACCTGGCGGTTCATGACGCTGGACTGGGACGGCCAGATCCGGATGGACTGCTCGTCGCCGTACGCGATGGCCTCGCTCATCGCACAGCGGGACCGCTTCGACATCGCCACCGGCAACGACGCCGACGCGGACCGGCACGGCATCGTCACACCGGACGCGGGTCTGATGAACCCCAACCACTATCTCGCCGTCGCCATCTCCTACCTTTACGGCCACCGCCCGCAGTGGCCCGTGGGCACGGGGATCGGCAAGACCCTGGTGTCGTCCTCGATGATCGACCGGGTCGCCGCCGACCTCGGCCGTCGGCTGGTCGAGGTTCCGGTCGGGTTCAAGTGGTTCGTGGACGGGCTCTCGGACGGGACGCTCGGCTTCGGCGGCGAGGAGTCGGCAGGCGCGTCGTTCCTGCGCCGGGACGGATCGGTGTGGACGACGGACAAGGACGGCGTCCTCCTGGCCCTCCTCGCCTCCGAGATCACGGCCGTCACCGGTCACACGCCCTCCGAGCACTACACCCGGCTCACCGCCCGCTTCGGTGAGCCCGCGTACGCCCGTGTCGACGCGCCCGCCTCCCGCGAGGAGAAGGCCCTCCTGGCGAAGCTCTCCCCGGCGCAGGTCACCGCCGAGACCCTGGCCGGGGAACCCGTGACCGCCGTCCTCACCGAAGCCCCGGGCAACGGCGCCGCCATCGGCGGCATCAAGGTGACCACCGAGCACGCCTGGTTCGCGGCCCGGCCCTCGGGCACCGAGGACGTCTACAAGGTCTACGCCGAGTCCTTCCGCGGCCCAGACCACCTCCACCAGGTCCAGGAGGAGGCCAAAGCGGTGGTCCTTGCCGCGCTGAAGGGCTGAGCGACCGCCCCGGAAGGGCCGTGGTCACCCCGCCTTCGCCGGATGGATTCCGTGCAGGGCGGCGGTGGCCACGGCCTGGTTCACGTCGGCGGTATCGGGCGGGGCGCCGCGGCGGAGTCCATGCGCAGCCAGTGGCAGCCGCCGGCGGTCCGCCGGGCAAGGACATGCACGCCGACACCGCCGGTTCTGCCGGAGACCGCGCCCACCGTCCCCAGTGGATGGGTCATCCGTCGAAACGCGACGAGCCCAGGGGCACCTGGTGACCAGCGGGGCTGATCTCCGGTCACCCGCCGGTCAGGGGGGCGGTGCCGTGCGGGACCGCGGCGCGCACCGGGTGCTTGCTCATGACCGAGACCCGGTTGAAGGCGTTGATGGAGATCGCCACCCAGATCACCGCGGATGTCTCGGCGTCCGACAGCACGGCCCGCGCCTGCGCGTAGGCGGCGGTCTGGGCGGCGTCGTCCGCGGGGTGCGTGGTGGCCTCCGCGAGGGCGAGCGCCGCGCGCTCCCGGGGTGAGAACAGCTCGGTGTCCCGCCAGGCGGGCAGTACGCCGAGCCGCTGGGTGGTCTCACCGGCCCGCAGGGCGGCCCTGGTGTGCAGGCTGAGGCAGTAGGCGCAGGCGTTGAGCTGGGACACCCGGATGTTGAGCAGTTCGACGAGGGTGCGTTCGAGGCCCGCTTCGGCCGCCGCGTCCCGCACCGCTTCGGCCGTCGCGGTCAGCGCGCGGTACGCGCCGGGGCTCTGCTTGTCCACGTAGACCCGCCGGTCGGTGGCCGCCGCTGCCGTCTCTGTCACCGGTACTCCCTCATTCCGGACCGCTTCTGGCGCGTCTCGTGCGGTCCCTTGTCTGATCGATCGTTGTCCGTCCTATCATCGCCCTATGACTGTTGAAAGCGGAACTACCCTTCGTGGGGGTGACGGGTCCGGCGCGGGTGTCGAGATCCTCGGCGCGCGGGACGTACCGCTCGGCGGCCCGCGGGCGATGACGGTACGGCGCACGCTCCCGCAGCGGGGCCGCACGCTCATCGGGGCATGGTGCTTCGCCGACCACTACGGCCCCGACGACGTCACCGCGACGGGCGGGATGGACGTCGCCCCCCACCCGCACACCGGCCTGCAGACGGTGAGCTGGCTGTTCAACGGGGAGATCGAGCACCGCGACAGTCTCGGCAGCCACGCCTTCGTCAGGCCGGGCGAGCTGAACCTCATGACGGGCGGATCCGGGATCAGCCACTCCGAGGTGTCGACGCCCGGCACCACGACCCTGCACGGGGTACAGCTGTGGGTGGCGCTGCCCGACGAACACCGGGACGCCGCACGGGACTTCCAGCACCACGTCCCGGACCCCGTGCCCCTGGACGGCGCCGAACTGCGTGTCTTCCTCGGCTCGCTCGCCGGCGTCACGTCCCCCGTTCGCACCTTCACCCCGCTGCTGGGTGCCGAGCTGACCCTGGCCGCGGGCGCCTCGGTGCTCCTCGACCTCGACCCCGGCTTCGAGCACGGGATCCTCGTCGACGCGGGCGATGTCCACGTCGACGGGACCGCCGTGCGGCCCGCCGAACTCGCCTACGTCACGCCGGGACGCACGACGCTGACCGTGACGAACGGGGCGCGCGAGGCCGCCCGGCTGATACTGCTCGGCGGTCCGCCGTTCGGCGAGGAGATCGTCATGTGGTGGAACTTCGTCGGCCGCACGGACGAGGACATCAGGCAGGCGCGTGAGGACTGGGAGCACGGTGACAGATTCGGCGTGGTACATGGCTACGACGGGGACCGGCTGTCTGCGCCGACGCTGCCCAACACACTGCTGAAGCCTCGGCGAAACCCGCTGTGACACTGGGCGGACTGGTGGGTCGGTGGCCGGTAGCCCGGCGCCGGATCCGTTCCCCTCGGCCCTGGCTGCGAGCGGGTGCGGTCGGCGGGCTGGTGGCTTCGCTCGGGCTCATGGTGCTGATCGCTGGTGGCGGGAGCCTGGTCGAGGGCCTGTCCTCACCGTCCGGATCGGCGCTGTTGGGTGGGCGGGCCGGAATGCTCGCCGTGGTCGAGACGGCCGGATGGTTGCCGGCCGCCGTGGCGCTGTTCCGTGGGTGGCGTCCGGTGGCCTGGACCGGGCCGGTGGCAGCCGTGGTGTGCGAGGGGCTGCGGGCCCATCCGGCCAGTGCCTCCGCCCTGCGGGGTCCGGTGCTGACGACGGTGCACCTGGTCGCGGCCGCGATCTGGTTCGGCGCGCTCGCGCATCTCGTTCGGGTCGGTGTCGTCCGTCGCTGGGACGCGCGGTTCCGGGCCACCTGCCCGGAGCCGGGAGGGGCCGGCTGACGATGAGCGTGCGGCGGCGGAGTGGAGGCGTGGTGCTGGGCCTGCTGGTGGCCCTGGCCACGCTGCTCGGCGTGGCCTGCCTGTGCTCCCACGGGCACGCGATCCAGGCCGAGCCCGTGGCCGTCGTCTCCGTCACCCACGACAGTCCCGTCGGCCACGTGCGTGAGCACGCGTGCCTGTCTCCCGGCCACGAGCAGTGCGGTGCGAAGCCGGCGGTGGACACCCCGACCACCGGGCCCGGGCCGCAGCCGCACCCACTGGGCGTGCCCGTCCAGGTGGAATTCCGGCCCGTCCTCGCCCTCACGGTCACCGCCCGGTATGAGGCGGCCCCGCGTGCGCCCGACCTGCATGTCCTGCAGGTGCTGCGGACCTAGAGCGGATGCCCTTCCCCCTGATTCACCGGCATCCGTCCACTTCCGCTGTACCCGAAGGACTTCATCATGGCTTCCGCCAGTTCCAACAAATCCAACGCAGGCAAGGGCAAGCAGAGCGGCAAGGCCAAGGCCGAGGCCCGCCGCGCCCGAATAGAGGAACAACGCCGCGCCGAACGGGCCCGCGAGCGCCGCAACCGGGCCATCACGATCGTGGCGTCCACCGCGATCCTGGCCGGGCTGGTCGGCGGCGGCTGGTACCTCGTCGACCGCGCCGACCAGAAGGAGCAGGCCAAGGCCGCGCCGATCGCCGGCGAGAAGACGTGGTCGAACCTGAGCCGCAACCACGTCACCACGAAGGTCGACTACCCGATGACCCCGCCCGTGGGCGGCAACCACGCAGCCGTCTGGCAGGACTGCAACGGCAACGTCTACACCCAGCCGCTGCAGAACGAGAACGCCGTGCACTCCCTGGAGCACGGCGCGGTCTGGGTCACCTACAACAGCAAGGCCACCGCTGCGGACGTCAAGGCGCTCACGGCCAAGGTGCAAAAGACCCCGTACACGCTGATGAGCCCGTACCCCGGCGAGTCCTCTCCGATCACGCTGTCGGCCTGGGGCCACCAGCTGAACGTGACGACGGCGTCCGACTCGCGGGTGAACGAGTTCTTCGACAAGTACGTCCAGGGCAAGCAGACCCCCGAGCCCGGCGCGGCCTGCACGGGTGGGAAGTCCTCGTGAGCACCGGTGAGACGGCCCCGGACGAGGACCGGGTCCACGGCACGGCCGCGGACGCGTCACCGGTGCGCGGCCGGGAGGCGAAGCGGCTGTCACGGTTGCTGATCGGCGTGGCTCTCGCAGCGGTGCCGGCCGCCGTGGCTGTGGCCGCTGCACTGCTGTGGCCGAGAAGCAGCACCGCTTCCGCCACGCCGGCCCAGGACTCGGCCGACGCCGGATTCGCACGGGACATGGCGATCCACCATCAGCAGGCCGTGGAGCTGTCGTTCATCGTGCGCGACCGTACCAGCGATGAGGACGTGCGCCGTCTGGCGTACGACGTCATCAACACCCAGGCCAACCAGCGCGGCATGCTGCTGGGCCGGCTGGACGCGTGGGACCTGCCGAAGTCCTCACAGCAGTCGCCCATGTCCTGGATGCAGCACGACATGCCCGGGATGGAGGGCATGGGCTACAAGCCGCACGACGGCTCGCTCATGCCCGGCATGGCCACCAACACCCAGATGGACCAGCTGCGCACGGCCGGCGGTAGACAGGCGGAGATCCGCTACCTGCGGCTGCTCACCGCGCACCACAAGGGCGGTATCGCGATGTCCCAGGCCGCTGCGGGTATGGCGAAGACCGAGCAGGTACGGCGGCTGGCCCAGGGCATGGTGGAAAGCCAGGAGGCGGAGATGAAGCTGATGGCGGACATGCTCAAGGAGCGCGGCGCCACGGCGTGACGGTTACGGCGGCCGGGAATCAGCGCCCGGCCGTCAAGGCCGTACGGCGCTCCCCACGATGTGCAGCGTGTTCGGCACGAGCGGCGAGAAGGAGAAGCCGAACCGGTCGATGCCGGTGACAGTGAATCCGGCGGCCCGGATGGCGGTTTCGGTGTCCCGGTTGGGGTGGCAGCCGCCTGCGGCCCTGCTCCACAGCGGGGTGATCGCATCCTCCAGCCGGCCCGCCCACCGGTGAGGGGAGCGCACGTGCTCGTAGAAGCGCAGTTCGCCGCCGGGCCGCAGGACGCGGGCGATCTCCGCCAGCGCACCGGGCACGTCGGCAAACGAGCAGAGCACCAGCGAGGCCACGACGGCGTCGAACTCGCCGTCCTCGCCCGGCAGGTCGGCTGCCTCACCGGCAACCACCGTGATGTTCAGCGGTGCTGCGGCGGCGGCCTGCCCGGCGATGGCGCGCAGGGTGTCGTCGGGTTCGACGGCGACCACCTCGGTCACGGTGTCCGGGTAATGCCCGAAGTTGCGGCCCTGCCCGGCACCGACCTCCAGTACCCGCCCGGTCAGTGCGGTGAGCAGCCGGTTGCGGTGCTGGGCGCCGCCGCGCCGGTCGGACTCGGCGGCGATCTTCAGATACTGGCGGGCGAAGCGCGGGTGTTGCAGTTCCTTGCGGCCGGTGGTGGTCACATGTCCTCCTTACGGCTGGTGCTCTGCTGCGATGCCCTGGACGATGGGGGCGGAACTCCCGGTGGGTCAGGGGCCCCCGACGGAGTAGGCGGCCACTTCCTGTCGCGGTCCTCCTGAAGTCGGGAATGGTGCGGCCATCCGGTTCGTACAGGCTCGGACAGCCGATTCCATAGTCCCGCTCGAAGCCGCGGGCCGCGTCCTTGCTCTCGCGAATGTCGACACCGAGGAAGTGCACGTCCCAAGGCGGCGGTGCCCTTCGCGAGGGGGCCAGCTGCGGGGCTTCCTGTGCAGGGCGCGCATACGATCCCTGCACGTTGATGACAGTCACGTCACCACTCCACTGGGCGATGTCCGGGTGCTTCCTCGCCAGGGTCGTCCCGGACACGTCGCGCGCGGACACGCGGACCTTAAGGGATCGGCTTGGCGCGACCTGTATGGGTCTTCACCTCGCGGCTCAGGCGGCGCACCTCGTCTCGCAGGGCGCCGATTTCCGTGCCCGCAGCCGGTGGCCGATCGGCGACCGGAGTGCGGCGGGCTGGACCCCCTGTACCGGCCCGACCCTGGCCGCCGTGGTCTCCCTTTCCATGAACACCGGCCCCGCCGGCCGGGGCGCCTTCCTGTCCTTCCTCTACGCCGTGGGCATCGGCATCCCCTTCCTGCTGCTCACCCACCACCCGCTCCAGACGCGGTTCAGTGAGCTGTCCCCGACGGCCGCCGCAGCCGCTACGAACTCGCCGACGAACGCCTCCGCCACGCCCTTGACGACCTACGCGCCGCCGTGGTGGCCGTCGAGACCGACCGCACCTGCCCTGACGCCGAGACGAAGGGCTGCTGCTGACCATGACTGCCGACATATTGCTGTCCCTCGGGCCTTCCCCGGCCCGCCGTGACGCGCTCACCCGCCGGATACCGGATACGCCTGCTGGTCGCGGCCACGATCACCTACAACGTCATCGAGGCGATGGTCGCCATCACCGCCGGCACCCTGGCCTCCTCCACCGCGCTGATCGGCTTCGGACTCGACTCCGTCATCGAGGTCTCTTCCGCCGCCGCGGTCGCCTGGCAGTTCTCCGCCCGCGATCACGCCGTACGCGAGGCGCGCGAGCAGCGCACCCTGCGGATCATCGCGGTGTCGTTCTTCGCGCTCGCCGCCTACGTCGGCGTCCACGCCGTCCGCACGCTCACCGGTACCGGGGAGGCCGAGCGGTCGGTCCCCGGCATCGTCATCGCGGCCCTGTCACTGGCGATCATGACGTTCCTGTCCGCCGCCCAGCGCAAGGCAGGGCGCGAACTCGGCTCCGCCTCCGCGGTCGCCGACTCCAAGCAGACGCTCCTGTGCACGTACCTGTCCGCCGTGCTTCTGCTCGGCCTAGCTAGTCCTCAATGCCACCCTCGGCTGGTCCTGGGCCGACCCCATCGCCGCCCTCGTCATCGCCGCGATCGCCGTGAAGGAAGGACGCGACGCCTGGCAGAGCAAGGGCTGCTGCGCACCCACCCCCGCGGTGGTCCCGTCCGTCAGCTCCGAGACGGACGCGTGCGGCTGCCGTCCGGGCTGCGACTGCTGCACCTGACCGACCCGCGCGCTGGGGTCCCCGGCGTCATCCGACGCCGGGGACCTGGAAGCCACTGATGTCCTCAGCAGCTGGGCTCAGGGACCGACTGCGTGCTGTCCGCATGTGATGGTTACCCCCTTGGGGTATATTCGGCAACGGCGGTCTCACCGGAGCTCGGAGGGAAGCGGATGACAGCACGGGGAGCCTGGGCTCCGTGGGCCCGTGCGTTGCACGGCGCCGTCCGCTGGGCGCGTGCTGTCGTCATCGCTCTGCTCGCGGCACTCGCTGTGCTGATTCACCACGAGACGGCCGCCGCCGCGATGGGTTCGGCCTCTTCGGCCGCCGTACATCTCATGACGTCCGGCACGGTGATGTCGGACCACCGTGCGGCGTCTGCGGCCGCCATGCCCGCGCATGGAATCACCGCCGTGCAGGACATGTCGCGGACGACGGCCTCCGCCCACACGATGATCAGTGCCGATGGCACGCCCTGTTCCGGTATGACCATGCAGCACTGCTCGACCGGAAGCTTCGAGACGGTGAAGCTCCCGGTACCGGCACAGACCATGACGTCACTGGGTCTCGTCGTGCACGGAGCCGTTGCCGCAGGGAACAACACTGCCGGGACAGCAGACCGGGCGCCCCCGGATCTGTCCGCTCTCTCGCAGCTGCGCATTTAGGCCGTGACCAGCGGTTTCCTCGCGTTCGTTGTCACGCCGAGGAGCCGTTACGTGACGCCTGGACCCGTATGCGCACATGAGATCGAGGACACCCATGAACAGCATCAACCGCCGCTCCGTCCTGCTCGCCGGACTTGGCATCGCGGGCGCAGGCGCGCTCGCTGCCTGCAGCAGCGGTCCCAGCGGGACGCCCGCTCTGGTCAACCCCTCCGGCTCGGCCGTCGCCGCAGCCGAGAAGAGGCGCACAAACACCGGCCGGACACAGATTGTGACGCTGACCGCCGCGGCCACCATGCTCGACCTCGGGGGTGGGGTCATGGCCAAGACCTGGGCCTTCAGCGGGCAGGCCCCGGGCAAGGAGGTCCGCCTCTCGGCCGGCGACACCCTGGCTGCTGAACTCTCCAACCAACTGCCCAACAAGACCACGACATCCATCCACTGGCACGGCATCGCCCTGCGCGACGACATGGACGGCGTACCCCCGGTCACCCAGGCCGCGGTACGGGCCGGCAGCAACTTCACCTACCGTTTCACCACCGACACTCCCGGCACCTACTTCTTCCACCCGCACGTCGGCGTCCAGCTCGACCGCGGCCTGTATGCCCCACTGATCGTGGAGGATCCGAAGGAGCCGCTGTCGTACGACGATGAGTGGGTGGTTGTACTCGACGACTGGGTCGACGGCGTCACCGGTACCCCCGACGCGGTCTTCGCCGAGCTCACGCAGGGCATGGGTGGCATGGACACGGCCAACTCCAGCGCCGGCACGAGCGGTTCGTCCTCGGACGACATGGGGGACATGAGCGGGATGGACATGAGCGGCGGGAGTATGGACGGGATGAGCGCCTCTCCGTCCGCCTCCGCCTCTGGCAGCAGTTCGATGAAGTTCATGCTCATGGGCGCCCACAGCGAACTGCTCGGCGGCGACGCCGGCGACGTCAAGTACCCGTACCACCTGGTCAACGGCCGTGTCCCGACCGACCCGGACAGCTACACCAGCAAGCCCGGTACACGCGTCCGGCTGCGCATCATCAACGCAGGCGGCGACACCGCGTACCGGGTGGCGCTCGGCGGTCACAAGATGACTGTCACCCACACCGACGGTTACCCGGTCCAGCTCCAGCAGGCCGATGCCCTGCTGGTCGGTATGGGGGAACGGTACGACGTTCTGGTAACCCTCGCCGACGGCGTGTTCCCGTTGGTCGCGCTGGCCGAGGGCAAGAACGCCAATGGCATGGCGCTGGTGCGCACCGGCTCCGGGAGTACACCGGCACCGACCGTTCGTCCGGTGGAGCTGAGCGGCATGATCATGACTGCCTCCCAGCTGAAGCCGGCGGAGGACGTCCGGCTGGCGACGAAGAAGACGGACCGAGTGCACCGCATCGAACTGACCGGCGGCATGGACAAGTACAACTGGGGCATCAATGGCACGCAATTCGACATGAACAACCCGGCCGAGAATCCCCTTCTCGTCGAGCAGGGACAGCGGGTCCGGCTGGACTTCGTCAACAAGACCAGCATGTGGCATCCCCTGCACCTGCACGGCCACACCTATCAGCTCGGTACGAGCGGCCCGCGCAAGGACACCACGATCGTGCTGCCGAAGAAAACGGTGTCCGTCTACTTCGACGCAGACAACCCGGGGCAATGGCTGCTGCACTGCCACAACGCGTACCACGGAGAGGCGGGGATGATGGCGCTGGTGGCCTACCAGGCATGACAGAGCGAGGGGGGAGCGGGCAGCACGCCCCGCTCCCCCCTCGGGCTTCGCAAATCACCCAAGGACGGCTGCCGCAGTCCGCCGTCGTTGCGGTACCTGATCTTGTCGAGGTGCGGGCACTTGGGCCTCCGGGTGGCGGGGTGCTCGCAGTCTTTGAAGCACGAGCCCATGCCGTGACCCAGGGACTAGAAGCCCCGGGGAAACCTATCCTGACCTGTGGCTTTGGATCGTTTCAAACTCATTTTTTGTAAGTTGCTGCGGAAACTTGTCAACCCCGCAGGACGGAGAACGAACCGCCTGTTAGCGTGTGAGAAGTGACCAGCCTTTCCAGGAAACGCCTGGAGGCTTGATGGTCTCAGGCGGCATTGACCTCGTGTGCCTGTGATCGGACTGTGGCTGACGGGTCGGCGCAGTCTGTTCTGGTGCTCGTGCTCCCGGCAACACCACTCCTCGGCTGTGAGTTCCACGTTCATACCGACGGTCGTTCGGGCCCGCCTCGGGATGCGCCGGCGCCTTTCTCCAGCGTCGCTGGGGTTCCCTGCACGGCGCATGAGCCAGGGGACTCACGTCCGGGCAAGGGAGAGCAGAATATGGCGATCACCCGTCGAAGGGATGAGTGGGTAGCCGCTGTCCTCGTCGGGTACATTGCGTTGTTCTCAGCCCTGGTCGTCGAAGTTTCGGGCAACGGCCTCCTGCGGTGGGCTGTCTATGCGGCGGTCGCACCGCTCGTGGCTGCTGCGTTGCTGCCGCTCCGGCACACCCTGATGATCGGTGTTCTCTCCCTGGCGGCGGCCGCCTGCATCTACGGCGTCGCCTTGCCTGTCATCTCCGTGGGTGGCCGCGTCGTGGTCATCACGGGTGTGGCGCTGGCGGGGGTCATCAGCATCGCGGGCTGCCGGGTCCGGATGCGGGTCATGGTCGCCCGACGTCGACTGTCTCTGCTGAGCAAGGCGAGCGAGCGCCTCGGCAGAACGCTGGATGTGAGGCAGAACGCCCGGGAACTGGCAGAGGTTGCCGTACCTGCATTCGCGGACTACGTCAGTGTGGACCTCTTCGATGCCGTCCTGGACGGCGGAGAGCCCCCCGCCAAGCCGTTCACGGAGCCCGTGGCCCTGCGCCACGTCGCCCACCGTCCCGATCTCCCCGTACGCACCGACAGCGAGTCGAAGGCCGAAGAGAAGGAGGGGCTCCGGGGCGTATCGCTACCGGCGCGCTACCTGACCCCGTCCGCACCCGCACGCGCGAGCTATGTGGACACCGCCGACATCGAGTGCTGGCCGGCGCGAGACCACACTGTTCAGACAGATGTAAGCCGCAAGCGCTCAGCCATCGCTGTTCCACTGTGCGCCGGAGGGAGGGCCCTTGGTACGGCGATGCTTCTGCGGCACCGGCCGCCCTGTGCATTCGACGCCGACGACCTCGCTCTCGCTGAGGAGATCGGGACACGGGCCGCCATCTGCCTGGACAACGCCCGACGATACGCCCGCGAGCGCGACACCGCGTTGGTCTTGCAGCTCAGCCTCCTGCCCCGACGCATGCCCGAACTCGCCGCGGCCGAGGTGGCAAGCCAGTACATCCCGGCGAGGCACAGCGCCGGTGTGGGCGGCGACTGGTTCGACGTGATACCGCTGGCCGGCGCGCGCGTCGCGCTCGTCGTCGGCGACGTCATCGGGCACGGACTGCACGCCTCCGCCACCATGACCCGGCTGCGTGCCGCTGTGCGGACACTGGCCAACATCGACCTGCAACCCGACGAACTCCTCACCCACCTCGACGACGTCGTCCTTCGGCTCAGTGCTGAAAGCAGACCCGGATCCGAGGCCGCGGACGCCCCGGACACCGACGCCACAGCAGGAGAGGTGGGAGCAACCTGCCTCTACGCGGTCTACGACCCCGTCGCCGGCCGCTGCACCCTCGCGAGCGCCGGCCACCTTCCACCCGCCATCGTCACACCGGATCAGCACGCCCACATCGTCGACACTCCCTTGGGCCCTTCCCTCGGCCTGGGGAACCTGCCATTCGAATCAGTGGACGTGCCCGTGCCGGAAGGCAGCCTCCTGGCCCTGTACACCGACGGCCTCATCCGCGAACACCATCGCGACCCGGAGAGCGGACTCCAGAAGCTGCTGCAAGCACTGAGCATCCCGAAGCCATCGCTGGACGGGCGGTGCCGGGCCGTTCTCGGCGCGCTGCTCAACGATCAGCCCACCGACGACGTGGCCCTGCTCATCGCACGCACCCGGGTCCTGGACGCCGACCACGTCGCCACCTGGAACCTCCCGACCGATCCCGCCGTCGTCGCCGACACCCGCGCGCACGTCTCCGACCAGCTCAACAAGTGGGGGCTCAAGGACGCCGTTTTCACGACCGAACTCATAGCCAGTGAGCTGGTCACCAACGCCATCCGCTACGCGCAGCCCCCGATCCAGCTCCGCCTCATCCTCGAAGAGCACAGTCTGACCTGCGAAGTCTCGGATGGCACTACCACCACCCCCCACCTGCGGCGGGCTCGAACCTACGACGAAGGCGGCCGCGGCCTGTTCATCGTCGCCCAGCTCGCCGAGCACTGGGGCACGCGACACGGCCGTCATGGCAAGACGATCTGGGCGGAACTGAGCACAGGTCCGGCTCCGGTCTCTCGGCCCAGTTGACGACTGTCGCCGCGCCGTCTTCCCTCCGGACCGATGAACTGGTCCCCCTCTCCCAAGCCTTTCAAGGTGGTTGGGGCGACCCGGCGGTTTCCGTGCTCGGTGCCACCTCCCGGCCGAGAGCTGTCCCGCGGCCGGTTCACGGAGCGCAGGAGCGGGTCTCCGTCCAGTCGACCATCAGGCGGCGCTCGGCGAAGAACCAGTCGCCGTCCTGCTTGACGAATTCGTCGAGATAGCGAATGGACGCGATCATGATCGTCCGTTCGGCGTCCGCGCCGTGGGAGATGTGGTGTGCCAGGCAGTAACTCTCACCGCGGGCCCGGTCGCCGTCGAGGGAGACGGTGCTCTGGCCGTTGAAGTGGGTCGTGGCCCGGTAGCTGTTCAGGTTGTCGAAGACAGGGGCGAGGGACTCACGGCCGTGCAGTTCCTGGGTCGGCTCGGCCGCGGTCGCGTCCATGAAGACCAGGAAGCGAGTGTCCTCGGTGAACAGGGCCATCTGCCCCTTGGCGTCCCGACGGTCAGCGCACCGGGCGTAGGCGTCGACGAGCTCGCGAAGGGCCAGCCGGTCGGCGGCTTCCTCGGGCGAGATCGCGATGTGGGAGGGCATGCGGTTTCCCTATCCGTGCGAAACTATTTGACATCTGCATAAGAACACTGGTCGCGGGCCTCCCGCAACCCGACCGA
Organism: Streptomyces sp. NPDC001270; assembly: GCF_042896695.1. Classification (NCBI taxonomy): domain Bacteria; kingdom Bacillati; phylum Actinomycetota; class Actinomycetes; order Kitasatosporales; family Streptomycetaceae; genus Streptomyces; species Streptomyces sp. NPDC001270. The sequence continues at coordinate 102,834 of NZ_JBIAXM010000023.1, forward strand.
TGGAACAGGAGGACGCGCCGTGAGTTCTGTTGGCCACAAGACCGATCCACGCGTCACACGGACCACCGCCGCACTGCGGCAGGCGGTCGTAGAGCTCGCCTCGCAGCGGCCGGTCTCCCAGATCACCGTCGCTGAGTTGGCGAAGCACGCCGGGGTCACCCGGGCGACCTTCTACAACCGCTACAGCACCGCGCTCGACCCCCTGATCGAGGCACTCGACGCCGATCTTGAGAGGGGTCATCGGCTGGAGGACCGGCGCCGAGCCGAGGGTCGCCCGGGAACCGAGCTGGTGAGGCTGGCCGTCGCCGAGGTGGCTGACCACGTCGAGCGTTTCGCCGACGTCTACCGGCAGGCCCTCGACGACCCTGCTGACCGGGGGGTCTACGACGCGTTGGTCCGCCACTTCGACGGCTATGCCCAGGCGTTCTTCGCGCGGGCCGACGGTCAAGGGCTCCCCGATGTCGATCACCGTGTGGTGGCGCGGTTCCTGGCCCACGGCTTCGCCGGCGCGATCAAGGCGTGGCTCGGCGATCCGTACCTCACCATGGACGACCTGGTCGCCGCGAGCGTGGCGTGCACACCCGCTTGGTGGGCGGCGGCGGCCGAGCCTGAGTAGGGCGGGCGCCTGTGCGGGCTTCCACGTGCGGTGACCTCGCGTACGGACAGTCCAAGACCGGGAACGTACCGCTGGCCGTGGAGGCGGCCGAGCGGTGGGCGATCACCGCCGACGCCCTGATGCCCGGCGGTATCCGCACCAACCTCCAGCGCCGCCAGCTCGGGAACATCACGCCGGGGATCCGCCGCCCTGCTGGGCCACTGACGGCTCACCGCGCGCCGGCGCCGGTCCGTCGTTGCCCGGTGCCGGGTCTGTGACTTCGCCCACCTGCTCTTGCCGTAGCGGGGAAGGCAAACCTAAGTTCGGCCACATGTCCGCCTTCGACCCCCCACCCCCCACCGGTCCCGGTGAACCCGCCGCAGGACACCCGGGCGGCTCCGCCCGGTTCGATTTCGATGTCGACCTCACCCGGCACGAGGTGCTGCGGCGGGTGCATGTCCTGGAGGCCCTCGGCCCGGACTGGGATCCGATCGAGGCGCTGCGCGGCGAGGAAGCGGCCCAGGACCTGCTCTACTCGGGTCTGGACCAGGAACAGCAGCGCGTCTACGACGACCTGGTCGCGGCCGGTGTGCTGCCGCCGCGCGGAGGTGGCCGTGCTGCCGCTTGATCCGCAGGCGGACATCGGCCGCCGAGCCTGGGTGCCCTGCCCGCACTGCGACGACAGCCGCGGCTGCGCGACCTGCGAACAGGGCCGTACCTGCGCCGACCACTGGCGCTACCTGCTTTCCAACACCGGCAGCCTGCTGCATCTGCAGTGCCCTGCGTGCGCCCACGTCTGGGACCACGAGACCGGCTTCGGTGCCACCCGCTCCGGCTGGCGGCGCACCACCAGCGGCCTGCCCCGCGCCTGATCCCGGGCGCCGCCCCGCGACGTCAGGCGGACGTGGCCGCCGCCCGGTCGAGCGCGTCCCGCGCCGCGCCCAGCGCGGCGGCCCGGTCCTGCGGCACGAGCCCGATACGGGTACGCCGGTCGAGCAGGTCGGCCACGTCGAGTGCGCCCTCGTGCCGGACGGCCCACACCAGGTCGGCACGGGTGACCGGGTGGCCGGGCAGGACGGGCTCGGCCAGGTGCGGCTCGCACTCGGCGAGCGCCTGCACGGCGGGCGCCTCGGTGCCGTGCCGGCGGACGAGCCGGGCGGGCGCGGCCAGTGTGCCGAGCCGGTCCGGCGGAGCCGCTCCGACCAGCGGCAGCGACGCGGTGGGGGACGGTCCCGCGGGCAGACGACGGGTGGCCACGGCGGCGTCGACCGCGTCCTGCGCCATCCGCCGGTACGTCGTGAGCTTGCCGCCCACCACCGTGATCACGCCCTCCGCCGAGGTCAGCACCGCATGCCTGCGTGAGATGTCCGAGGTCCGGGCGGGTGCACCGGAACCCGCGGTGTCCAGCAGGGGCCGCAGCCCCGCGAAGACACCGGCGACATCGGCACGCCGGACGGGCATGTCCAGGACCGACCCGAGCACGTCCAGCAGGAACCCGATGTCGGTCTCCGGCACCTCGGGCACGTCGGGGACGCCGCCCTCGACCGGCTCGTCGGTGAGACCCACGTATACCCGCCCGTCGTCCTGCGGCAGCACGAGTACGAAACGGTTCGTCTCGCCGGGGACCGGGATGTGCAGGCCCGCCGGGAGCGCGCCGAGACGGTCCGAGCGCAGCACCAGATGGGTTCCCCGCGAGGGGCGTATCCGGATGCCGTCCACCAGCCCGTCCGCCCACACACCGGCGGCGTTGATCACCGCGCGGGCGCGGATCTCGCCCTCCTCGCCGGTGAGTTCGTCGCGGACCCGGGCGCCCGTGCGGGTCAGCTCCAGTGCCCTGACCCGGGTGAGGACCTTCGCGCCGCGGGCGGCGGCGGTCCGGGCCAGCGCCGTGACCAGGCGGGCGTCGTCGACGACCCGGCCGTCCCAGGAGAGCAGCCCGCCGCGCAGCCCGGCGGCCCGTACCGACGGCGCCAGACGGCGGGCCCCGCCGGCGGACAGCCGGCGTGGCACGGGCAGTGTCGCCCGGGACGTGCGGGCGGCCCGCCGCAGGGCGTCCCCGGCCAGGAAGCCGGCCCACGCCAGGGACGCCTGGCCGCGTGGAACCAGCGGGGTCAGCGGCAGCACGAAGGGCTGGGCGCGTACGAGGTGCGGTGCGGTGCGTGCCATCAGCACCCCGCGCTCGACGGCGCTTTCGTGGGCGACGTCGTACTGCGCGGCGGCCAGATAGCGCAGCCCGCCGTGGATGAGCTTGGAACTCCAGCGCGAGGTGCCGAAGGCGAGGTCGTGGGCGTCCACGACGACGACGTCCAGCCCGCGGGCCGCGGCGTCCAGGGCGGCCCCCGCACCGGTCGCACCCAGGCCGACGACGAGGACGTCGGCCGTGCCGTCGGCCGCCGCCGCGAGGTCACGGACGCGACGGGCCGCGGAGAGCGACGAGCCGGGGACGGGGGCGTGGGCCGGGCTCATGGCGTCAGGATCCTCTCCAGGACGAGGCGCAGTTCGGCGAGGAACGCGGCGGCGGTCAGGTCGGTGTCGGCCTCGTCGGTCATGGTCCGCAGAGACAGCGTGAAGGACTGGACGATCAACAGCAGGGAACGGGCCTGCCGTTCGACGGGGGCGGGGCGCACCGAGCCGTCGGCGTGCCCCTCGCGCAGGGCCTCGGTCAGCAGGTCGAGCAGGGCGTCCTGGCTCGCCCCGCGGCGGTCGAGCACATAGGGGAGGAGCAGTTCGGGATCGACATCGACGATCTTGCGGAACAGCGGGTGCGCGCGGAAGGCCCCGACCCCCGTGACCAGTCCGTCGACGATCAGGGCGCGGGTCTCCCGCCCGGGCCGCCGCTCGGGCAGCGCCGCGGTGGCCACGCCGATCCACTCACGGGTCATCAGGTCCCCCACCAGGGACCGGATGTCGGGCCACCGCCGGTACAGCGTCATCCGCGAGACACCGGCGCGGCGGGCCACGTCGGTCAGGGTGGTGCGCCGGACCCCGACCGCCAGAACGCAGTCGCGCACCGCGTCCAGGATCGGATCGCTGTCCGAGTCATTGTGACGAATGGGCGTCATGTGTCACAGTGTAACGGCGCCACCGCCGGCCCGCGGAGTGCGGGGGAGACACGGCCTCGCGGGCCGGGCCGACCCGGGCCGGCGTCGCGATCCGACCGATGAGGACGACCGTTCATGGACATGCTGTGGAACGGCTGGGGCGACCCGGCGAAGGCGGCCCCGCTGCCCGACGCGGTGATCGGACTGCTCGGCCAACTGCTCGGCGTCGCACCGCGCGACGGCCGCGCACTCGCCCTCGACGACATCCACGTCCCGGAATCCCCGCTCGACGCCGCCGCCTCCGGGGCCCTGGCGGACGCCGTCGGCGGCGCGGCCCACGTGCGCACCGACGCGGACAGCCGCATCCGGCACACCCGGGGCAAGTCCACCCCGGACCTGCTGCGGATCCGGGCCGGTGACGTCACGGACGTCCCGGCGGCCGTCGTCCTGCCCGCGAGCCACGACGAGGTGCTGGCCGTGCTGCGCGCGTGCGCCCGGCACCGTCTGGCCGTGGTCCCGTTCGGCGGCGGCACCTCCGTGGTGGGAGGGCTCGCCCCCGTCCCCGCCCGCCACCGCGACGTCGTCGCCGTCGACCTGCGCCGCATGAAGGACCTGCTCGACCTCGATCCGGTCTCCCGGATGGCCACCCTGCAGCCCGGCCTGCGCGCCCCGCAGGCCGAGGCCCTGCTCGCCGAGCACGGCTTCACCCTCGGCCACTTCCCCCAGTCCTACGAGTGGGCCACCATCGGCGGCTTCGCCGCGGCCCGTTCCAGCGGGCAGTCCTCCGCGGGATACGGCCGGTTCGACGACATGGTCCTCGGCCTCACCGTGGCCACCCCCGAAGGCACCCTCGACATCGGCCGCGCCCCGCGCTCGGCGGCCGGCCCCGACCTGCGCCAGCTGATCCTCGGTTCCGAGGGCGCGTTCGGCGTCATCACCGCGGTCACCGTACGCGTCCGCCCCGTCCCCGCGGCCCGGCACTACGAGGGCTGGCGCTTCGCCTCGTTCGCGGAGGGAGCCACCGCGCTGCGCCGGCTCGCCCAGGACGGGCCGCTGCCCACGGTGCTGCGGCTGTCCGACGAGACCGAGACGCTGGTCGGACTCGCCGAGCCCGCCGCCATCGGCTCCGCCGGCGCCGAGCGGAACACGGGCTGCCTGGCCGTCGCCGGTTACGAGGGCACCGAGGAGGAGACCGCGCACCGGCGGGAGCGGGCCGCGGCCGTGCTGAGCGCGTGCGGCGGCACCCACCTCGGCGCCGGTCCCGGCGAACGCTGGGCCCACGGCCGCTACGCGGCCCCGTACCTGCGCGACTCCCTGCTGGACGCGGGCGCGTTCGCCGAGACGCTGGAGACCGCGGCCTTCTGGTCCCGTCTCCCCGGGCTGTACACCGCCGTCCGGGAAGCGCTCACCGGCACCCTCACCGAGGCGGGCACGCCACCGCTGGTGATGTGCCACATCTCGCACGTCTACGAGAACGGCGCCTCCCTGTACTTCACGGCGGTCGGCGCTCAGGGCAAGGACCCCGTCGCGCACTGGGCGCCCGCCAAGCGCGCCGCGAACGAGGCCGTCCTCGCGGCCGGCGGCACGATCAGCCACCACCACGGTGTGGGCACCGACCACCGCGACTGGTACGTCAGGGAGGCGGGCCCGCTCGGCGTCGAGGCGCTGCGCGCGGTCAAACGCCGGCTGGACCCCGAGGGGCTGCTGAACCCCGGCATCCTGCTGCCCGTCGACGGGCCGGCGGGCTGACCCGTCCGGGTCCTGCCGCACCACATGTCCCGTCCGTCCGGCCCGCGCCTTCGTCCCTGTCCGGTCCGTACCCCCGTCTCCGGAGGCTCACCGATGCGACAGTTCACGGCCGTCGTCAACCCCACCGCGGGCGGCTCCTCGGGAGCGGCGGCCCTGCTGCGCGTGGGCCGGCTGCTGCGGGAGGCCGGGGCGGAGCTGGAGACCGAGTACAGCCGCAGCCTGGCCCACGCCCAGGACCTCGCCCGCCGGGCGGGCGAGCGCGACCGGGTGGTGCTCGCGGTGGGCGGCGACGGCATGGCCGGATGCGTCGGCGGCGCCCTCAGCGGGACCGGCAGCGTGCTCGGCCTGGTCCCCGCGGGGCGCGGCAATGACTTCGCCCGCGCCCTCGGCCTGCCCGCCGACCCCGTGGCGCTGGCCCGGATCCTGCTCGACCACTCCCCGCGCGCCGTCGACACCATCGAAGTGGAGTCGGCCGTCCACCGGGGCACCGTGGTGCTGGGCAGCGTGTACGCGGGTGTCGACGCGCTCGCCAACCGGCATGCCAACAACGCGCGCCTGCTGCGCGGCGCCGCGTCCTACTACGCCGGCGGGCTGCGCGCGGTGACCACCTGGCGCCCGGCGACCTACCGCGTCACCGTGGACGGACGGGACCACGCCCACCGCGGCTACACCGTGGTGGCCGCCAACTCCGCGTACTACGGCTCCGGCCGGGCCATCGCCCCCGCCGCCCTCCTCGACGACGGACTCCTCGACGTCGTGCTGATCCGCGAGGCCCCGCGCCGGCTGTTCTTCGCCCTCATGAACGAGCTGTCGACCGGCGCCCATGTCGACCGGCCCGAGGTACGGGTGCTGCGTGGCCGGGAGATCCGTATCGAGGCCGACCGGCCCGTCCCGTACGGCGCCGACGGGGAGGTCGAGGCCACCCTGCCCGTCACGGCCAGGGTGCGGCCCGGCGACCTGGCGGTGCTGTGCTGACGCCGCGGGCGCAGAGGGTCCCGCGGCCTGCGGGAGCCGGGCACACCGGCCGCCCGCACCTATGCGTCCCGCGGCCCGGCGACGCGCGTGTACGTCACGTCGAAGTCCGGGATCCACAGCTCGCCGTCCTCCGACCGTTCCCAGCCACCCTCGACGGTGTCGCCCCCGGCGCCGATGACGGCGGTGAAGCGCTGGTGGAAACCGGGCGCGGCGCGCCACTGCCGCCACACGCCCTCGCTCAGGCTCGTCCGGTAGGCGCGGGCGACGCCGCGGCCGTCCGCGTACAGGGTGGTGAAGGTGTCGGCGGTCTCGTCGTAGCCGGTCAGCGTCACGGTCGGGAAGGGCACGTGCGCGCCCCACTCGGCGGGCAGGGCCGTGTCCGGCCCCACGTCCGCGCGTTGCACGAGGAAGGCGCCGCCCTCCAGCCACGCGAACTCGGTCCGGACCGGACCGGCACGGCGGTCGGCGGCCCACATGTCCCACGTACCCACGAGGACGTCGAGCCGGCGTAGCGCTTCGTGGGGTGTCGGTGGCCGCATCGGGCCCTCCTCCGTCTCGTCGAACCCTGCCGACAGGTCATGACCGGCGACCCGCGCCGAAACTCATCGGTCCGAACTCCTTCTGGCATGGTCGTGACAAATCTGGCAGGCTTCCGGCAGCCGTCGCCCCCACCATCAGGACGCGGCCGGCACCGCACGCCGATGATCGCGCAACCGAACCGCGTCACCCACGGTCGCCCGCCGGCCCACCCGGCCGGCCGGACGGCCGACGAGCAGGCCGCAATCCCGGCCTCCGCAAAGGAGTTCCCCGTGAGACCAACCCCCCACAGCTCCCTGGCCGCGAGCGTGGTCGCCCTCGCGGCACTGGCCGCCGTCGCGCTCCCGGTGTCCACGGCCGCCGCCGCGCCGACCGCGTCCGCGCCGCCGGCCGCCGTCTGCGCCACCACCCGGTCGATCGCCGACGGCGGTTCCGGGAGCGGCACTTCACCCGGGTCCCGGTCGTCGTCCGCGGCGCTCACCGGCGCGGCGCGGACCGCCCTCGGCGGCACCGGCCTCACCCGGCCGGACGGGGCGGGCGACGCCCGCACCGACACGCGCACCCGGCGCGCCACCGACCCGGCCGGGTGCGCCACGGCCCTGCCGGCGGACTCCACGCGCACCCCGTCCGCACCCTCGTACACCGTCAGCCTCAGCAGCGACACCACCGGCTCCGTCTGGACCGGCCAGGAGAGCGTGACGTTCACCAACTCCTCCGCCACCGCGCTCGGCGAGGTGTACCTGCGGCTGTGGGACAACTCCCACGGCACCTGCTCGGCGATGCCGATCAAGGTCAGTGCCGTCACCGGCGGCACGGCGGGCGCTCTGTCGGCCGACTGCACGTCCCTGCGGATCGCCCTCACCACGCCGCTGGCCCAGGGACAGACCGCCACCATCGGCTTCGACCTGGGCATCACCGTCCCCACCGGCGCCGACCGGTTCGGCCGCGACGGGGCCTTCAGCTTCGTCGGCAACGCCCTGCCCGTCCTCGCGGTCAAGGACACGGCGGGCTGGCACCTGGACCCGTACACCGACAACGGTGAGTCGTTCTACTCCCTGGCCGCCGACTTCAAGGTGAGCCTCGACCACCCCAGCACCCTGCTGGTACCGGCCACCGGCCGCTCGACCGACACCCCGGGCACCGCTGGACGCACGGTCACCACCGCCACCGCCACCCAGGTCCGCGACTTCGCCTGGGCGGCCGGACCCTTCACCCGGATCTCCGGCACCTCGGCCGCCGGAACCCCGGTGAACGTCTACTCCGTGACCGGCATCAGCTCCTCCAGCACCCGGTCCATGCTGACCACCGCGACCTCCGCCGTCGACGCCCACGCGACCCGGTTCGGCGCCTACCCCTACGGCGAACTGGACGCCGTGATCGACAACAACTTCTGGTTCGGCGGCATGGAGTACCCCGGATTCGTCCTCGACGTGGTCAGCACCACCGCGCTCACCCATGAGATCGGGCACCAGTGGTGGTACGGCATCGTCGGCGACGACGAGTACACCAGCCCCTGGCTCGACGAGGCGTTCACCGACTACGCCACCGACCTGGCGCTGGGGAAGACCGGCAGCAGCTGCTGGAACAGCGTCTCGTGGGCCTCGTCCACCGAGAAGATCACCAACTCGATGGCCTACTGGGACACCCACGCCTCCCGCTACTCCACCGTCGTCTACGGCTACGGCAAGTGCGCGCTGCACGATCTGCGGCGCGTCCTCGGCGACACCGCCATGGCGAAGCTCCTGAAGGACTACGCCACCGCGCACTGGTACGGAGTCTCGACCACCGCCGAGTTCAAGGCCGCCGCCCAGGCCGCCACCGGCACGGACCTGACCTCGTTCTGGACCCAGCACCGCATCGACGGCTGACGACGGCGCGCGGGAAGGGGATCAGCGCGATCGGCGGGGCCAGTCCCGGTACCGGATCCGGGCCATGTCACGGACCTCGCCGATCGTGCCCCACTCGTTGCGGCCCAGCCGGGACAACGGACGCAGCCGCCCGATGTCCGGATGTCCGTCCACCAGGACGTCCTCGCTGACGGCGGCGTGCACCACCCGGCCCAGCACCAGAGTCGAGTCGCCAAGACCCAGCGTCGCGTGCAGTGTGCACTCCAGCGCCACGGGCGAGGCCGCCACCCGGGGCGGCCGCACCCGCAGCGACGGCTCGCGCGCGACACCCACCGCGTCGAACTCGCCCTCCTGCCGGGGGAAGTCCGTCGCGGTCGCGTTGACCTGCTCGAAGAGCGGCTCGGGCGCGAAGTTGACCACGAACTCGCGGGTCGCCTCGACGTTGCGCAACGAATCCTTGCGTCCCACCGAGGTGAACTGGACGATCGGCGGGTCGGTGCAGGCGACGGTGAAGAACGAGTGGGGCGCCAGGTTCGCCGTCGCGCCGTCCTCGGCGAGGGTGGAGACCCAGGCGATGGGCCGGGGTACGACGACGGCGGTGAGCAGCCGGTAGAAGAGACCCGGACCAAGGGTGTCCGGTGAGTAGTCGACGCGCATGCCAGCACGCTATGCCCCGGGAGGGGCGGACGCACCGGCAGCCCCTCGTGCGGCAGGAGGACGACCGTGAGGGCGGCGGTGTCGTCACGCGACTGAGACACACACGACTCCCGGCGAAAAGTCACCACAAGGGGCCAAGCCTGGTGCGTCCGGCCGCGGCGCACCGCTCATTGCTCCACCCCACGGCATGTCCGCACCACGCCCGTCGGACCGTGCCGGCCGCAGCCGCTCGCCGGCCACACCGCCGGACCTGCCCGCCGTGCGGGACCGGCGAGCGGTCGTCCGGCGTACCGGCCGGCTTTCGGCAACGGATCGCATCCCTTGGGCGCGGCACCGTGGACCATCGGCGGACGGCGAGACGGCGGGCGGCCCGGCACAGTGACCGGATGGAGCGGACGAAGGGGATGGGCCGGGCCCGGTTCCTGGCCGCGGCGGCATCCGCCGCCCTCGCGGGCGCGCTGCTGCCGGCCGGACCGGCGCGAGCGGCCGGCCACGACCCGACGGTTCGTGTTCATGGTGTTCGCACAGCCCGGCCGGCCGTCACTCCTTGACCGCGCCCGCGTTGGCCCCCTGCACGAAGTACCGCTGGAAACAGAAGAACAGCACCGCGACCGGAAGGGTCGAGAGCAGGGCCGCCGCGAGTTTCAGCGGATACTGGGTGCCGCCGCCCAGACCGCCGGAGACGAACCGGGCGAGCCCTGTGGTGAGCGTCTCGTACTGGGCGGACTGGGTGGCCACCAGGAAGTGCGTGAACTCGTTCCACGAACTCTGGAACGACAGGACGGTCAGGGTCAGCAGCGCGGGCCTGGCCATCGGCAGCACCACCGACCAGAAGATGCGCAGGATCCCGGCGCCGTCCACCCGGGCCGCCTCCTCCACCTCCCGCGGAACCGACTCGAAGAACTGCTTCATGATGAAGACACCCGCGGCGTCCACCAGCAGCGGCACGATCATCCCGGTGTACGTGTCGAACAGCCCGAAGGCGTTCAGCACCAGGAACTTCGGGATCAGCAGGGCCACCCCGGGCACCGCCATCACGGCGAGCACGAGGGTGAACAGCAGGGTGCGCCCGGGGAAGCGCAGCCGGGCCAGCGCGTACCCCGCCATCGAGTCGAACAGCACCCGCCCGGCGGTGACCAGGACCGCGACTACGGCGGAGTTGCCCAGCCAGCGCAGGAACGGCACTCCGTCACCGGCCTTGCTCAGCCCGAACAGCCGCTGGTACGCGGCGGTCGTCGGGGTGAGGGGCACCAGCGACAGCGGATGCGCGGCGGCCTCCGGGTCGGTCTTGAATCCGGTCACCAACTGCACCAGGAACGGCAGGACGTACAGCAGGCCGAGTCCGGCCACCAGGACGTGTCCCGCGATCCGCAGCGGCAGCGGATAGCGGCCGAGCACCGGACGCCGCCGCGCCCGGACCGCCCGTGCCGTCCGTGTCGTCGATGTCATCGGTTCCTCCCCGCGGGGCGTGGGTCGCGCTCCCGCATCACCCAGCGCTGCACCGCGGTCAGCGCCAGGATCAGGCCGAGCATGATGAACGCGATGGCGGCGCCCTGCCCGAAGTCGGCGTCGTCGAAGGCGGACGAGTACGACAGGAAGGCCGGGGTGAGCGTCGTGTTGCCGGGATTGCCCTGACCCATCACGTACACCTGGTCGAAGACCTGCCAGGTGGCGATCAGGCCGAGGGTGAGGACGAGGAACAGCACCGGCCGCAGCGCGGGCAGCGTGATGTGCCGCAGCATCTGGAAGCGGTTGACGCCCTCCAGGGCGGCCGACTCCTCCAGTTCGCGCGGGATGTCCTGGAGCGCCGCGAGGAAGATCAGCATGAAGGTGCCGGAGGTGGTCCACACGGCGAGCAGGATGATCGTGCACATCGCGACGGACGGCCCGGACAGCCACTGGAACCAGGACAGACCGAGGAAGGAGTGGTCGGCCAGCAGGCCCGGGGGACGCGCGGGGTCGACGACGCCCACGGCGTCGAGCAGCAGGGAGAGCACCCCGCGCGGGTCGGCGAACCAGTTCGGGCCCTTGACCCCGACCCAGGACAGCAACGTGTTCACGGCCCCGCTGCCCTGGAAGAGGAACAGAAAGACGGTGGACACCGCGATCGAACTGGTCACCGACGGGAAGAAGAACGCGGTCCGCAGGGCGCCGCGGGCGCGCAGCAGCCGCTGGTTGACGATGAGCGCCAGCACCAGGGCCAGGCCGGTCTGCAACGGCACGGTCAGCAGCACGTAGTAGGCGTTGTTGCGCAGCGACGTCGCGAAGAGGGTGCGGTCCAGACTGTCCTCGGTCAGCAGCGTCCGGTAGTTGTCCAGGCCCACGAAGTCGGCCTGGCCGCTGAACGGATTCGACTGCCCGTCCCAGTGCAGCAGGCTCACCCACAGGGCCATCAGGATGGGCAGCAGCAGGAACAGACCGAGGACGAGCACCATGGGGCTGACGAACAGCCAGCCCCATGGGCCCTCGCCGCGGCGGCGCCCCACGCGCGGGGCGTGGAGGGCGCGGGGCGCCCCGCTGGAACCGGTCCCGCCGGGCGCGTCAGGAGCGTCCGGGGAACCGGTCGACCGGGAGCGTGCCGTGGTGCGCGGCAGTCCGGAGCCGGAGGAACCGTCGCCGCGTGGGTGGTCCGCGGCGCGGGCGGTACGCAGGGACATGACGGCTCAGTCGCCCTTCGTCAGCGCCTGCTCGCCGTTGCGCTGCAGGGCGGCGAGGATCGTCTTCGGATCGGTGTCGCGCAGCGCCTGCAGATCGGTGTTGAACTGGCCGAGCACCTTGTCGAACCCGGCTATGGTCACCGGGCCCTGCGCGTACGCGGCGGAGTTCACCCACGCCTCGGCCGCCGGCGCCTGCCGCGCGTAGTCGGCCAGCGCGCTGGTGCGTGAGGGCATCACGCCGAAGGCGTCCGCGAACTTCAGCTGCTGCTCGCCGGTGCTGAGGTACTTCACCAGGTCGACGGCGGCCGTCCGGTGCGTGCTCTCCGCGGCCACGCCCCAGCAGTTGCTGAAGGCGAGCGAGCCCTTGCCGGCCGGTCCCGCGGGCAGTTCCACCACCTTGTAGCCGACGTCGGGGTAGTCGGCCTTCATGGCCCCGGCCAGCCAGTTGCCCTCGATGGTCATCGCGGCCTTGCCCTTGCCCAGGGCCTCACCGCCCCAGCTGGTGTCGACGTCCTGGGCGTACTTCATCGAACCCGACTTCAGCAGGGACCGCGCGAAGGCGAGGCCCTGCGCGTTGCCGGCGTCGTCGGCGGTCATCTCCGTCTGCCGCGGGTCGGTGACCCAGCCGCCGGCCTCCTTCATGAAGACGCCGAGCCGCTGGTACTCGTTGGTGGTCACCAGCCCGGTCACCCCGTCGCCGGTGAGCTTGCCCGCGACCTGCTTCAGCTCGGCCCAGGTGGTCGGATAGTCCTGGTCGGTCAGCCCGGCCCGCTGCCACAGCTCGGTGTTGACGGCGAGCCCCAGGGTGGAGGTGTCCTTCGGCAGGCAGACCAGCTTTCCGTCGTAGGTGAAGGAGGAGCGCAACTGCGCCGAGAAGTCGTCCGCGTCCTCGATCCGATCGCCGTACGCGTACAGCGAGCCCGCCTTGGCGTAGTTCGCGAACTGGTCGGAGTTGACGTAGAACACGTCCGGCGGCTTGTGCCCGGCGAAGGACTGGGCCAGCTGCTGGTTCATGTCCTTGGCGACCTCCACGGTCACCGTGTTGCCCGACTGCTTCTGGTACGCGGCGGCCGCCGCCTTGACGGCGTTGGTCTCCGCGTCGCCCGACGTGGCGATGAGCACCGTCAGGTGCTGCTTCGCGCCGGTGTCCTGCTGTGTCTCCTTGTCGTCGCCGAAACTCGACGAACAGCCGGTGACGGTCGTCAGCGCCGCGCAGGTGGCGAGGGCCGCGACGGCGGTGCGGGTGATCATTGCTTTCCTCCGTGTACTCGGGTGGGTGCGGCTCCGCCCGGGCGCCGCGGGCACCCGGGGTGGGGGAGGAGAAGGGGGGAGATTCTGGGCGAGCGCCCCGAGGGGGCGCCGGGGAGGGGGTGACCGGTCGCCGTGCCGTCGCCCGGGGCCCGACTCCGAGCCGAAGTCGGGAACTCGGACCGGGGAGAACGACGACAGAGCGCGGCCCGCTCGGCGGAACGTCTAGCGGGCCGCCGGTCCGTCGGGGGCCGGACCGCCGTGCTCGGCGTGCTCGGTGTCGGGCACGCTGTCGCGCAGGATGAGGGACGGCTTCAGCAGGACGCGTTCCGGGGGCGCGGCGGGGTCCGCCATCCGGGCCAGCAGCAGGCGCAGGCACTCTCGGCCGATGGCTTCCAGGGGCTGGTCGACCGAGGACAGGGCGGGCGAGACGAGCGCCGTGGTCGGGGAGTCGTCGAATCCGATCACGGCGACGTCCCGGCCCGGTGCGGCGCCGCGCTCACGCACCGCGTCGTAGCAGCCCATGGCCAGTGTGTCGCTGGCCGTGACCACGGCGGTCGCACCCGCCTCCAGGAGCGGCTTGACCGCGTCGTGCGCGGCCCCGATGTCGTCCACGCTGTGCGCGCGCCGCCCGCGGATGGCGAGCCCGTGCCGGCGCATGGCCCGTTGCCAGCCCTCGGCACGGTCGTCACCGACGCCCGAGCCGCGCGGCCACCCGAGGAAGGCGATCCTGCGGTGCCCGAGGCCGACCAGGTGCTCGACCGCGGCATCCGTGCCCGAGGCGCCGTCGACGTCGACCCAGTCGCCGATCGGACGTCCCGACCACATCCGGCCGAAGCCGACGAACGGTACGCCGCGCTGCGCGAGCCACGCCTGGCGCGGATCGCGGCGCGCGGTGCCGCTGAGGACAAAACCGTCGACCTCGTGGCGGCCGAGGAGTTCCTCGTACCCGTCCAGGGCGGGTTCGCCGGGCGGACTCGCGAACAGCAGGATCCGGTATCCGGCGGTGTCGGCCGCCTGGGACAGGGCATGCAGGAAACGGTCCATGACCGGGGCCGTGGCGCCGCGCGGGGCGGGCTGGATGCCGTAGCCGATCAGCTTGCTGGAGCGGGTGCGCAGCGCCTGCGCGGCCCGGCTCGGGCGGTACCCCATCTCGTCGACGGCGCGGCGGACCCGCTCCAGCGTCTCGGGGCGCAGCAGGTCCGGAGAGTTCAGCGCATTGGACACCGTCTGCGGGGAGACGCCGGCCCGGCGGGCGACCATGGCGAGGGTGACCGGGCCCTGGGCGGACGGGGAACGCGGGGTGCGGGACATGCGGAACTCCGACGAGAAAGGGCCGGGTGAGAGCCCTGAGGGTGAATTTGAGCGTTCCAAAGGCATTGTCATCGCTTTGACAAGGACATTAGTGTCTTTGGAACGATCTAACGCTGAGAGGTTCTTCTCATTTGGATACCACTGTCAAGCCCCAGGACGCAGACGACCCGGAAACGCGGGCCGCGGACACGGCCAGGAGACTGCAGCCGTTCCTGCACGACGCGGTCGTCGCACTCCGCGCGCCGAGCTTCGCCCTCTCCCGCCCGGACGGGCAGATCGAGCACGGTGTCGACGGCTTCTACCACGGCGACGTCAGGGCTCTGTCCCGGCTGACCGTCGCGGTCGACGGCATCCCGCTCGCGCCGGTCACGGGCGGCTTCGACGGCACCGACCGGGCGGGCTTCCGGGCCGTCCTGCGCGGGCTCGGCGAGACCACCGCGGACCCGGCCGTGGAACTGCACCGCCACCGCACCGTCACGGCCGGCCGCCTGACGGAGGAGTTCACCGTCGCCAACGCGGGCCGGCGCCGGGTGGCCTTCCGGCTGACCGTCACCGCCGCGACGGACCTGGCCCTCATGGAACGGGTCAAGACGGGCGAGCGCCGGCTCCCCATCCCCGCCCGCGCCACGGACGGAACCACGCTGACCTGGTCCGGTGACGCCGTCACCGTCCGCCTGACCGCCGACCCCGCCCCCGGCCTGCTCGACCCGGCGGCCGGGCGCCTGGTCTACGACGTCGAGCTGGACCCCGGTACCGGCTGGACCATGACACTGCACGGCACGG
Organism: Streptomyces sp. NPDC001270; assembly: GCF_042896695.1. Lineage (NCBI taxonomy): Bacteria > Bacillati > Actinomycetota > Actinomycetes > Kitasatosporales > Streptomycetaceae > Streptomyces > Streptomyces sp. NPDC001270. Next base: position 118,237 of record NZ_JBIAXM010000023.1, read on the forward strand.
CGGCACACGCCGACGGCGACCAGTTCCCGGCGCCGCCGGCCGGCGCCGTACCGTGGCGCACCCCCGCCGTGCGCTCCGCGGACCGCCGCCTCGACCGCTGGGTGCGGCAGTCCCTCGCGGACCTCGACGGGCTGCGCCTGACCGACCCGCGGTCGGACGAGGGCGGCGGCCGCGTGGACCAGTTCCTCGCCGCGGGCGCCCCCTGGTTCCTCACCCTCTTCGGCCGCGACTCCCTGTGGGCCGCCCGCATGCTGCTCCCGCTCGGCACCGAACTTGCCGCCGGCACCCTGCGCACCCTCGCCCGCCGGCAGGGAGCCGTCACCGACCCGGCCGCCGAGGAGCAGCCGGGCAAGATCCTGCACGAAGTACGGCGCGGCACCCAGGAGTTCACGGACACCTTCGCGCTCCCGCCGGTGTACTACGGCACGGTGGACGCCACCCCGCTGTGGCTCGTCCTGCTGCACGACGCCTGGCGCTGGGGCCTGCCCCCGGAGCAGGTCGAACAACTCCTGCCGCACGCCGAGTCCGCCCTCGCCTGGCTGCGCGACCACGGCGACGCGGACGGCGACGGCTTCCTGAAGTACGTCGACCTGACCGGCCGCGGCCTGGCCAACCAGGGCTGGAAGGACTCGGGCGACGCCGTCCGGTACCAGGACGGCCGCCTGGCCGAGCCGCCCATCGCGCTGTGCGAGGTACAGGCGTACGCGTACGAGGCCGCACGCGGCGGCGCGGCCCTGCTCCGGGCGTTCGGCCGGCCCGGCGCGGACGCCTGGGAGGAGTGGGCCGAGCGCCTGGCCACGCGGTTCCGCGAGCGCTTCTGGACACAGGACGCGGCAGGACCGTACCCCGCGCTCGCACTGGACCGGGACGGCCGGCCCGTGGACGCGATCACCTCCCAATTCGGGCACCTCCTCGGCACGGGCCTGCTCGACCAGGAGGAGAGCGCACTGCTGGCCGCCCGGCTGACCGGCCCCGACCTCGACTCCGGGCACGGGCTGCGCACCCTCAGCTCCGCCGCGGCGGGCTTCAATCCGTACGGCTACCACATCGGATCCATCTGGCCGCACGACACAGCCATCGCCGTGCACGGCCTGGTCAGGGCCGGATTCGCGGACGCGGCGGCCTCCCTGGCGACGAGCCTGCTGACCGCCTCGGCGGCCTTCGACGCCCGGCTGCCCGAACTGTTCGCGGGCCACGGCGACCAGGCCGGCTCGTGGCCCGCCCCCTACCCGGCCTCCTGCCGCCCCCAGGCATGGGCGGCGGCGTCCGCGGTGCACGTGCTGCGCGCGGGCCTCGGCCTGGAGGCGGACGTACCCGGCGGCACGATCACCGTGGCGCCCGGATTCGCCCGTGCCTACGGGCCGTTGACGGTCACCGGGCTGGAGGCCGGCGGGGAACGGCTCGATGTCACGGTCGCCGCGGACGGCACGGTGAGCACGCGGGCGCCCAAGGGCCTGCGGGTGATCACCGGCTGAGCGGGGGCGCCCGGCACTGCGGGTGCCCGCAGTGCCGGGCGCCCTTCCCGCACGTGCGGACCGCCGTCGCGCCGCGCGTGCGCCGCGCCCATGCCCGGGCCCGGCCGCGGCGCTCGTCGACCGCGTCCACCGCGCCGGGACCGGGAGGGAGCGCGGCACGGCCTCGCGGCACGGCCTCGCGGTGCGGTCCCGGCTGATCGGCGTCGACGGGGTGCCGGGCGCCCGCGGCGCACTCGGCTCTCGGGGCCCGTCGGCCGAACGCGTCCGTGCCGTGGTGCGGTTCGCGGCGCTCGCCCGGCGGCGGATCGCCCCCGTGCGCGCTGTGGGCCGGGGTGACCGTGCTCACCTCCGGGGCCGGGGCCGAGGTTCCGGACGTGGCCCTGACGACGGCGCTCGGCCTCGCGGTCGTAGCGCGGACCCGGACCGTCCCGCGCGCCCCGGATGCCGCGGCGCCGCCCCTGGCCGGTGCTGTGTCCTTCCCCACAATGCCCGGGTGAAGCGGCCCCGAGGTGGCGGCCGTCACTTCGCACCAGGGGCGTTTTGTTTACGTTCGTTGTGCTGTGACCGGTCCCCGATGAACTGCCGAGGTCCCGCACCATGCCCCATGAGCCGTCACCCCCGTCCCCTCCGCGGCAGTCGGGAAAGCGCAGGCGCGCAGCGGCCGGCGTCACCGCCCTGGCGGCGTCGGTGGCGTCCTTCTTCTCGATCGGTGTCCTGGTCCCGGAACCGGCGGCCGCCGCGACCGCCGCGGCCCGGTCCGACTCCGCCACCGCCGGGTTCCTCGCCCAGGTGAGCCCGCAGGGCAAGGAACGGGTCACCGCCGCGGTGCTCGACCTGGACGCCGCGGCCCGCACCCCCACGGTGTACGGCGCCGACGGCGCGTACGACACCGCGAGCATCGTCAAGGTCGACATCCTCGCCGCACTGCTGCTCAAGGCGCAGGACGCCGGGCGTGCCCTGACCGCGCAGGAGCGCGCCCTGGCCGAGCCCATGATCGAGCGCAGCGACAACGACGCGGCCGACGCGCTGTGGCGGCGCATCGGCCTGGCCCCGGGCCTGGACGCGGCGAACAAACGCCTGGGGCTGACCTCCACCCAGGGCGGCCCCGGCTTCAAGTGGGGGCTCACCCGGACGACGGCGAGCGACCAGATACGGCTGCTGCGGGCGGTGTTCGCCCCGTCCTCCGGCACGTCCGCGGGCGCCGGAGGACTGAGCGCGGACTCCCGGAGCTACCTCCGCACGCTGATGTCCCACGTCGTGGACGAGCAGTCCTGGGGCGTCTCGGCGGCGGGATCCGCCCGGGAGCTGAAGAACGGCTGGCTGGAACGGGAGACGACCGAGCTGTGGGACGTCAACAGCATCGGCTTGATCACGGCGGGCGGGCACCCTTACCTCGTCGCGGTCCTCTCCGACGGCAGCCCGACGATGGACGAAGGCGTCTCGCTCGTGGAACGCGCGGCCCGCACCGCGCTCGCTCCGGCGACCGCCGGCTGACCCGAGAGGACGGGCCCCGGCCGACGGCCGGGGCCCGCTGTGGTGCGCCGGTGGATCAGGCGGTGTGCAGGGTCAGGCCGTACCGGCTCAGGATCTCGTTGACGGGCTGGAACCAGGTCTCGCCGCCGGAGCTGCAGTTGCCCCAGCCGCCGGAGGTGACTCCCTGCGCCTGGTCGCCGCTGATGAACGAGCCGCCGGAGTCGCCCCCTTCGGCGCAGACATTGGTCTTGGTCATCTGGTGCACCGCGCCCTGGCTGTAGTTGACGGTCTCGTTCTTCGCGAGCACCGTGCCGCAGTGCCAGTGCGTGGTCGATCCGGACCGGCAGATGGAGGCGCCGATCGGTGCCTCGGCCGAGCCGCGCACGAGCTGGTCGGAGACGGTGCCCCAGCCGAGCACGACCGGGACCGTCCACCAGCCGCTGCCCACGTTGACCCAGGCGTAGTCGTTGTCCGGGAACGACGAGCCCTGGAAGTTGCCGATGTAGCTGCCGTCCCAGCCGCTGACCCCGGCGCTGGGCTGGCCGCAGTGTCCGGCGGTGACGAACCCGCCGTACACGGAGAAGCCGATCGAGCAGCGGACGTTGCCGGTGTAGTACGGGTCGCCGCCCACGGTGCCCGCGGCCAGGGTCGCCGGCGCGCCGGGTATCGACTCGACGGTGACCGGGCCGGCCTTGCGGGCCCGGTCGACGAACGTACGGACATCGTTGTCAGCCTGCTTGCCCTCGGCGACGTTCACGACCACCGTGCTCGCCTGCGGGTCGACGTGCCAACTGGTGACGCCCGCCGGTGCGGTGAGCTTGTCGAGGCGGGCGAGGGCGGCGTCCAACTGCCGCGCGCTGTGCTCAACGGTGGTGACGGTCGCGCCGGTCGCCCGGATCGCCCGGCGGGTCCCGTCGGTGGTGCCGGGGGTGATGCCGACGGTGAGGGTGCCGCTTGAGGCGTCGAACCAGGAGCCGCCGAACGACGTCCCGGCGGCCCGGCGCGCCGCGGGCTCCGCGGTCGTCGCCCGCTGCTCGGCGGCGAGCCTCGCCTCCGCCTCGGCCTTGGTCAGGTGCAGGTCCTGCTGCATGGCGGTGAGCAGTGCGGCCGAGGCGGGTGCCTCGGCGGACCGGGTGGCGGCGGGTGCGTCGCTGGCGGAAGCGGGCAGGGCGCCCGCCGTCACGCCGGCGCCGAGCATGAGCAGGACGGCGAGGCCGGCATGCGTGAATCTGGTGCGTCTCATGGGGGTTGCCCTTCGTCGTTCCAACGGGGTGGGGGTGGAACAGCAGAGACGGTGAGAGCGCTCTCAGCCGTGTGGCGGAGCCGAGCCTAGCCGTTGATCATGGTCAGGTCCATGCCAATGCAGTCGTTCGTGACGCGGCGTCGGACGTCGGCGACGCCGGGGGAGGGCAGGGCGGGCGCGGCAGGCCGACCCCGCCCCGGGGGTGCGCGGCGCCCTCTTCCGGCGCCCGGCGGTCACGGATTGACGGCGTGTTCGGTGAACCGGCCGCAGGCCCGGAAACCCAGCCGGTGGTAGACGGGCTCACCGTCGCCGGACGCCTGGAGGACCGCGACGCGCAGGCCCTCGGTCCGGGCCGTGTGCAGCGCGGCGAGGGTGACGGCCGTGCCGTAGCCGCGCCGCCGGTGACCGGCGAGGGTGGAGACGTTGTAGAGCCCGGCGACCCCCGCGTACGCGAAGACCTCGGCCGAGCAGACCGCACGGCCCGCCGCGTAGCCGACCAGGTAGCGGGCGGGGCAGTCCGCGGAGAGTGCCCGGGGCGCGGTCCGCGCGAAGAACTGGCGGACCGTTTCGGCGGGCGGACTCCAGTTCGCGGCGAGGACCGCCGCGTAGTCGTGAAGCTGCTCGGGCGTGGACACCGGTCGGATGTCGAGCCCTTCGGCGGTGGCCGGCGGCAGGGAGTCGTCCAGCCGCGCCCACATGGCCGTCTCCTCCTCGGCGGCCGGCAGGCCGGCGGCGGACAGCCGGTCGGACAGGTCGGGCGGGGTCGAGTCGGGCCCCACCCACCAGGAGAAACGGCGGCCGGTGGCGGCCAGTGTCCGCACGGTGCCGGCGATGCGTGCGGCGGCGTCGTCCGGCGTGAAGCGGGCCGCGGCGACGATGTTGAACGTGTCGTCGTCCAGGCCGCTGTCCGCGACCAGGAGATCGGCGGTCTCCGTGACCGCGGCGCCGCTCAGCCCGCGGTGCAGATGGCAGGCGTGCTCGGCGAGATTCCGTGCCATGCGGGAGGCCAGGTCGGCCGGGTCGATGAAGGCTACGTCCAACGGGGTCACGGAGGTCGACTCCATCACGGTCGCGCGGGACGCGCATCCGATTTCCGGAGGGCGGACCATGCGTCCCCCCGGTGCCGGAGTGTGCGTCTTCCGAGTGGCGGACCGCGTGTCCTCCGGGCCCGGAACGGGCGACTCGACTCCCGGTGCCGGACTGCGCCCGCCGGTCCGGCCGGATGCCATAGGTCCTCTTCGTGTCGGACCGTGCGCCACCGGTCTTCCTCGGTCCGGACTGCGTACCGCTGGGTTTCCTCACGCTCACGTCGTCGGACCGTGTGCCGCCGGTCCTCCCGCAGGTGAGCGCGTCACCCGCCCGCCACCCGTGACGGACCGGTGGCCGGCGGCGGACCGTGGCGTGGACGCGGCGGACGGCCGCGGGGCGGCGGCCCGGTACACGAACGCGGGCGGCACGTTGGGCCACACCACCGGGCCGCGTTCGACCAGGGCGAAACGGTCGCTCAGGTCGGCGACGAACCGACGGCCCGGCGGGGTCCAGGCGGCGTGCGGATAGGCGAAGGTGGTGAACCGGCCGCCGGGCACCAGGCTGCCGGCGACCGCGTCCAGCGTGCGATGCCGCTCCGCGGCGGGCATGACCGTCCACGGCAGGCCGGACACGATCGCGTCCACCGGACCGCCCGCGGCCCGCGCCAGGTCCGCCGCGGCGCCGGTGACCACCGTGAGCCGCGGGTCGTGCCGGGTGGCGGCCAGACGCGCCGCGAGCCGCGGATTCAGCTCGATCGAGACGAGTCGCGCGTCCGTGGGCAGCAGCCGCAGCAGGGCATCGGTGAACACACCTGTCCCGGGACCGAGTTCGACGACCAGAGCGGCGTCCGTGAGACCGACGCCGTGGGTCATGGCGCGGGCCAGCCGGCGCGAACTGGCGGCCACCGCTCCGGTCATGAGGGGATGCCTGAGGAATTGCGTGGTGATCGACACGGCAGCCATGCTGGGCACCCGTGGTGTGGCCCGGCGTCGTGCTCCCGGTCCGTGCGGGTCCTCCTCGGGTAGTACCCCGGTGCAGCCCACGGACTGACGTCCCGCCGTCCGGGACCGCCGTAGCGTGAGGCGGTGCTTCGTCTGATGGAGAGCCTGGCCGGGTGGCGTCGGCGCCATCCCCGGCTGATGGACGTCCTGCTCGTCGTGTTCGTCGCCGTACCGCCGGTGATCCGCGAACAGCCCGGCTGGCGGCCCGTGTGGGTGCAGATCACGGTGTACACGGCGCTCGTGCTGCCCCTGCTGTTCCGGCGCCGGTACCCGGTCGTGGCCGCAGCGCTTGTCACGGCCGCCTTCTGGGCGCAGTACCTGGGCGAGGTGTGGGGCCGGGAACCGGGGCGCGGAGCCCTCGCCATGGCCGCCGTCTTCTACACCCTCTCGGTGCGCGGGCTGCGCCGCGCCGCCCTCGTGACGGCCCTCTGCGCGGGGACGTGCGTGCTGGTGTGGATACCCGGCTGGGTCGTGGACCACCCGCGCGCCGGGGCCGGCGGCGACGCCTGGCTCACTTTGCTCTCCGTGGTCCTGTGGCTCACCGGGGCCTGGACCTTCGGTGCGTATGTGCGTGCCCGCCGCGCCTACCTCGCCGAGTTCGCCCGCCGCGCCGAACTCGCCGAGGCGCAGCGGCTGGCGCTGGCCCGCGCCGCCGCGGCCGAGGAACGGGCCCGCATCGCCCGCGAGATCCACGACGTCCTCGCGCACGGCATCACCGTCATGGTCCTCAACGCCGAGGGAGCCAGGCTGGCCCACCCCACCGACCTCTCGGCCCCGGACCGCGCGCTGCGCACCATCGGCACCACCGGCCGGGCCGCGCTGCGCGAACTCCGCGGACTCCTGGACGTCCTGCGCGCCGACGACCTGTCCGGCCGGACCGGGGACGCCCCGCGGGCCGGTGCCCACCGGGGTGCGGCCGGACCCGCCCACGACCGGCCACGGGCGCGGCGGTCCTGCCGGTCGCGCCGGAAAACGGCTGCGGCTACGGCGGCCCGGTCTCGTAATGTGGCCCCATGCCTCGTTGGGACCTCGACCGCTACCGCGCCGAAATCCTCACCCAGACCGATCTGTTGCGGGATCTGCTGGCCGGCGCCGATCCCACGGTCCACGTGCCGACCTGCCCGGAGTGGAACCTCGGCCAACTGGCGCGGCACGTGGGCGGTGCCCACCGCTGGGTGGAGACCATCGTCCGCACCCGGGCCACCGAACCGGTGTCCGACGCGCTCGTCAACGACGTCTTCGGCTACGGCGACGAGGACATGGCGGTGCTCGACGCCTGGCTGGCCGACGGCGCACGCCGGCTCGCGGACGCGTTCGCCGACGCCGGTCCCGACGCCCGAGTGTGGACCGTCGTGCCCGATCAGCCCCTGGTGTTCTGGGCCAGGCGCATGCTGCACGAGACCGTCGTCCACCGCGCCGACGCCGCCCGGACCCTGGGCGTCGGCCACGAGACCGACGCGGCCGTGGCCCGGGACGGCCTCGACGAGTGGATGTCCTTCGGCACGGTCCCCGAAGCGTACGACCCCGGGACCGACGAGCCCCTGCTCGGGGCCGGCCGCACCCTGCGCCTGTGCGCCACCGACGATCCCGCCGGCGACTGGTTCGTCGACCTCACCGGCGACGTTCCCCGCTGGCGGCACGCGGGCGACGCGGCGGCGGTCACCGTCCGGGGACCGGTCACGGACCTGCTGCTGCTCGTCTACGGCCGGCCCGTCGACGCGCGGACCGAGGTGCGGGGCGACCGGTCCCTGCTCGACCTGTGGCTGCGGCGGACGGGCTTCTGGCTGCACGAGTGACCCGGCGCGGTCGAACCGGCGCCGGACGTGCCGCGCCGGCGGACGTGTTCACCGCGTCGGCGGACGTGAGGTGCAGCCGACGCCCCGACGCCCCGACGCCCCGACGTCCAGAGGGCGTCGGAACGGTCGCTACGGCGGCGGTGTCGCCCGCAGTGCGCGCAGCACCGCCCAGACGACGGAGACGAGCGGGACCGCCACGACCGCGCCGATCACGCCCGCGACGATGCCGCCCGCGATGACGGAGACGGCGACGACCAGCGGGTGGAGCCGGACCGCCCAGCTCATCACCAGCGGGTGCAGCACATGGCCCTCCAACTGCCCGATGACGACGATGAGCACCAGGACCGCCGCCGCCGTGACGGGGCCGCGCCCGGCGAGGGCGACCACGGTGGCGACGCCGAGCGCGATGGGCGAACCGATGAGGGGCACGAACGCGGCGAAGAACTCCAGGAGGGCCAGCGGCAGCGCGAGCGGCACCCGGAGCAGGAGCAGCGCGGCACACACCAGCACCGCGTTGGTGGCGGCCACGATGATGATGCCGCGGGTGTAGCCGGCGAAGGTGTGCCAGGCCGCCCGGCCCGCGCGGTCCCACCCGTCCCGGGCCCGGGCGGGCAGCAACTGGTCCCGTGCCCAGTCCCACAGCCGCTCGCCGGAATGGATGAAGAAGACGGAGGAGAACAGCGCGAGGGCGATGCCGGTCCCCACCTCGATGACCCTGCCGAGACCGCTGACGGCGCGGCTGAGCAGGCTCCCGCGGTGGGTGCTGAGGTAGTTCATCAGCTGGCGCTGCAGGTCGGCGAGGCGGCCCCGGCCGAGCCGGAACGGGGGGTGCTGGAGCCACTCCTCGATCCGGTGGATGCCGCCGCGGAACTCGCCCGCCAGCTTCGTCGACTCGCCGGCCACCGCGTTCCCCACGAGCGCGAACAGCCCGAGTACGACCAGCACGCTGCCGATGAGCGCGACGGCCACGCTCAGCGGCCGCGGGAGCACGCGGCTCAGCAGGTCGGCGATGGGGCGCAGCACCGCGGTGAGGACGCCCGCGAGGAACAGGGCCACGGCGACGAGCTGGAAACGGCCGAGGACGGTGAACAGGCCGTAGACGGCGAAGCCGACGAGGATGAGCCGCCAGGCGTAGGCGGCGGCGACCCGCAGCCACGGCACCGTCCACTCGGCCGCCGCGGTCGTGACCTCCCGCGGTCCGGAGCGGGTGCGCAGGGGCGGCCGCACCGGGCGTGCCGGCCTGCTGCCCAGGACCGCACCCCGCGGGCCGCGCCCGCGGCCCGCGTCTCCCTTCCGTCCCTGATGACCAGTCATGTCTAGAGCACGGTAAGCGCAACCGGGACCGCTGACGGGGTGCAACGCGCCCGGACGGACAGGGCGGCGCCGGCCTGGACACCCGCCCGCACCGTGGGCTTGCCCGTATGCGTCACGACTTCGTCTCGTCCGATCCTACGAACTTCCCGCGCCGGGGCTTCCCCTCCCACGTCTAATAGGAAACCTTCCTATCAATGCGTGGCAGGCACCGAACCAGGTTCCGAACCCCCCACCCCCACCCTCGGTTGGAGTCCCTGATGCATCTCGGCCATGACGCAGCATCATCGACCGGCGTGTCCCGCCGGACGTTCGTCGCCCTGACCGGAGCCGCGGCGATCGGCGCCCTCGTCGCCGTGCCCCGCGCCACCGCGGCGCCCTCGGCGGCGCCGGGCCTCGACGACCCGGCGAAGAAGGAGATAGCCATGAAGCTCGTGTCGAGCGCGGAGAACTCCTCGCTCGACTGGAAGGCCCAGTACAAGTACATCGAGGACATCGGCGACGGCCGGGGCTACACCGCGGGCATCATCGGGTTCTGCTCGGGCACCGGTGACATGCTCGACCTCGTGGAGCTCTACGCCGCGCGCAAGCCCGGCAACGTCCTCGCCAAGTACCTGCCCGCCCTGCGCCAGGTCGACGGCACCGACTCGCACGACGGGCTCGACCCGAACTTCCCGCGGGACTGGCGCACCGCCGCCCAGGACACCGTCTTCCAACAGGCCCAGAACGACGAGCGGGACCGTGTCTACTTCAACCCCGCGGTCAGCCAGGGCAAGACCGACGGACTGCGCGTGCTCGGCCAGTTCGCGTACTACGACGCCATCGTCATGCACGGCGACGGGGGCGACGCCACCAGCTTCGGCAACATCCGCAAGCGGGCGCTGCGCTCCGCGAAGCCCCCGGCGCAGGGCGGCGACGAGACGGTCTACCTCGATGCCTTCCTCGACGCCCGGGTGTGGGCCATGAAGCAGGAGGAGGCGCACAGCGACACCAGCCGGGTCGACACCGCGCAGCGCGTCTTCCTGCGCGCGGGCAACCTGGACCTGAACCCGCCGCTGGACTGGAAGGTCTACGGCGACAGCTACCACATCGGCTGACCTTCGAGGGAACTGAGTGCTCTCAAAAAGAGCACTCAGTTCCCTCTCGGCGTACCCTCGTCCCGCCTGCCCTCCAACTGCTGCACGATCTGCCACATGGGCGTGCCGCTGCGGGTGATCACGACGAGGGTCTCCCCGGTGTCGCCCCAGGTGCGGTGGACGAGGTCGAGGGCCCGGTCGATGCCCGCCGCGGCGTCGCCGCGGGCACCGGAACGCAGCCAGGCGCGCAGCCCGTAGTTGTGCGCGGCCACCACGCTCGCGGCGACCGTGTACGCGCGGACGTCACCGTCCGGCAGTGTGGCGAACCGCCCCTTGAGGTAGTCGGCGAGGGCCCGTTCGTAGCGCCGGACGACGGACGTCTCGTGGGTCTTGAGCGCCGGCACCTTGCGGGTGAGCGCATACCGCTGCACCGAGAACTCGGCGTTCTCCGCGTACATGCGCATGACCAGCCGGGCCGCCCCGCAGGCGCGCGCGACCGGATCGGGGTCCCGGGCCCCGTCCGCCAGGTACGCGACCATGTCGGCGAGCGCCCCCTCGTGGTCGGGGAAGACGACTTCCTCCTTGGTGGGGAAGTACCGGAAGAAGGACCGGCGGCCCACCCCGGCCCGGCGCACGATGTCGTCGATGGTCGTGCTGTCGTAGCCGCGCTCCGTGAACAGGTCGAAGGCGGCGGAGACGAGGAGGTCCCTGATGGGGGTCTTCTCCCGGTCGTCGGCGGTCCCGGCGCCGTCCGTCCCGGCGCGCGCCGTGCCGTCGTGAGCGGTGTCGGCGCGCGGGGTGTCGTCGCGCGTCGTGTCCTCGTGCTGCTGGTCCGCCATGGCCCGAACGTACCTCTTCCCTTCCAGCGTGGCACTCAATATGCATAATGAGGGTACTGAGTGCCACTCCAGGGGAGAGCTGATGTCGGACTTCGACCTGTACCGCCCGTCCGAGGAGCATGGGATGCTCCGTGATTCCGTGCGTTCGCTGGTGGAGGCGAAGATCGCGCCGTTCGCGGCGGT